>NZ_JAJKFX010000030.1:0-1270 GCF_022869025.1 Acinetobacter sp. F-1
CACTGCTGTCCCATAGTTTGCTTTAAATAAAAAAACCTGAGTCCTAACAGTTAAAATATGAGTGCAAACAAACACTTTAACGACCAGGATTCAGGTTTTGTCACATCAGAATACCGTATTTCATGAGCTAATTAAACCTGTTGTGCGACAGGATTTTGAACAACTTGCTAAAGTACACCATGTTGGACAGAAATTTAGAGCGGCTTCCCGGTGGGATCAGTTTATTGCCATATTGATGTCTCAATTCTCTTGTAGACAAAGTCTGAGAGATATTCAATCCAATTTGGAGTGCCAACAGGAAAAGCTAAGTCATCTCGGAGCAAAGTCTATTCCCCGAAGCACGCTGGCACGAATCAATGAGCAGCAGCCTGCTGCCTTGTATCAACAGCTATTTCACAAGTTGCTTAAATACTATGAACACTCAAAAGTAGCTCATAAATTTCGCTTTAAGAATCCCTTGTATTCCTTGGATGCCAGTCATATTGACCTGTCGCTTTCCTTATGTGAATGGGCCAAAGTTCACGACTCAAAAGCCAGCATGAAACTCAGCATAGGATTGAATCACAGCAATGATATTCCTGAGTTTGTTGCAGTTGAAAATGGCAAAGAAAATGACATGGTACAAGGCCGCAAATTCCAGTTTCCTGCTGGCAGCATTGTAGTTTTTGATAAAGGCTATGTCGATTACCAATGGTATGCAAATCTGACTGCTCAAAACATTGGATTTGTCACACGTTTTAGGCCTAAATCTGTGTATCAGGTGATCCAGCAACATCCAGTGCTTGAATCCAAAGGTATTCTAAAAGATGAAACCATTCAGCTGAATAGCGCACATGCCCTAAAAAGAAAAGCCCCAGTGTTAAGAAGAATTGAATATAGAGATCAGCAAAGTGGCAAGCACTTTAGCTTTCTCAGCAATAACTTTCATTTAGCCGCCTCCACCATTGCGGCGATTTATAAAGATCGTTGGAAAGTTGAGCTGTTCTTTAAGGCGATTAAGCAGAATCTCAAATTAAAAGCGTTTCTAGGCCGCAGCAGGAACGCAATTCAGACACAAATCTGGATTGCGATGATCGCCTATTTATTGGTGAGTTTCGCTCAACATTTAGGGAAAACAGGTTGGACAGTTCAACGTTTACTCAGAATAATTCAAGTGAATTTGTTTGAAAGAAGAACTTTAAAAGCTTTATTTTCACCCGATAAAATACCGATAAAACAAGAGGAAGCTCAAATGAGCTTCCTCTTGTGAAAAATTGTGGGACAGCAATGA
>NZ_JAJKFX010000031.1:0-1080 GCF_022869025.1 Acinetobacter sp. F-1
AAATTCGGTGGCGAAGCGCGTGATTACGCTGCAATCGACTCTGCACCAGAAGAAAAAGCACGTGGTATTACAATTAATACTTCACACGTAGAATACGATTCTCCAACTCGTCACTACGCTCACGTAGACTGCCCGGGCCACGCCGATTATGTTAAAAACATGATTACTGGTGCTGCTCAGATGGACGGCGCGATCCTTGTATGTGCTGCGACTGATGGTCCTATGCCACAGACTCGTGAACACATCCTGCTTTCTCGTCAGGTAGGTGTACCTTACATCGTTGTATTCTTGAACAAATGCGACCTTGTAGATGACGAAGAGCTTCTTGAACTGGTTGAAATGGAAGTTCGTGAACTTCTTTCTACTTATGACTTCCCGGGCGATGACACTCCAGTGATCCGCGGTTCTGCACTTGCTGCACTTAACGGTGAAGCTGGTCAGTATGGCGAAGACGCTGTTGTTGCATTGGTTGAAGCACTTGACTCTTACATTCCAGAGCCAGAACGTGCAATCGACCTTCCATTCCTTATGCCAATTGAAGACGTATTCTCAATCTCTGGTCGTGGTACAGTAGTAACTGGCCGTGTAGAGACTGGTATTGTTAAAGTAGGCGAATCAGTTGAAATCGTTGGTATCCGTGATACTCAAGTAACTACAGTTACTGGTGTTGAAATGTTCCGTAAATTGCTTGACGAAGGTCGTGCAGGCGAGAACTGTGGTGTTCTTCTACGTGGTACTAAGCGTGAAGACGTACAACGTGGTCAAGTATTGACTAAACCAGGTGCGATCAAGCCACACACTAAATTCGATGCGGAAGTATACGTACTTTCTAAAGAAGAAGGTGGTCGTCACACTCCATTCCTTAACGGTTACCGTCCACAGTTCTACTTCCGTACTACGGACGTAACTGGTGCGATCGCGCTTAAAGAAGGCGTTGAAATGGTTATGCCTGGTGACAACGTTGAGATGTCAGTAGAGCTAATCCACCCAATCGCAATGGACCCAGGTCTACGTTTTGCGATCCGTGAAGGTGGTCGTACAGTGGGTGCTGGTGTAGTTGCTAAAGTAACTGCATAATCA
>NZ_JAJKFX010000032.1:0-869 GCF_022869025.1 Acinetobacter sp. F-1
GGCTTTGTTGCACAAAGATTTGAAATGCAAAGCGCCCCTAATTGAGCCAAATTTAAGGCGTAACTTGGGTAAGTGGTCGACCTAATTCCGTAAATCTGTTGAGGACTGCTACACGTGCATGAATTTCATTCACCTGACTAGGAAAGCTTCTTGCCATTAATTTATCGCCTAATAATTTGATGCAATGCATCTTGGTTTCCACCAAACTGCGGCGATGATAGCCTGACCATTTTTTCCATAATGTCCTGCCTAAACGTTTAACTGTTCGAAGTAATTCATTTCGCTCTAGCGAGCTACTCTTTGTATCTTTCCATGGTTTCGCATTTTTTCTAGGTGGAATCACCGCATGTGCTTGCCGATCTGCAATGACCTGACGGCATTGCTTGGTGTCATAAGCTCCATCGGTATAAACAGAGTCAATCTGCTCATCTTGTGGAATCTGATTAAGTAAATCACCAAGCACCTGTGAATCACTGACATTATTGGTTGTGAGCTGAATAGCGCGTATTTGTAGGGTTTTGGCATCTATACCAATATGTAGTTTACGCCATTGGCGACGATATTCAGCTCCATGTTTCTTGCGTTTCCATTCGCCCTCACCTAGAAACTTCATGCCTGTAGAGTCTACGAGTAGATACAGCCCATCGCTACTTTTTTGGTAGCTGATTGCAATATCAATATGCTTTTGTCTTCTACAAAGCGTACTGTAATCTGGTGCGGTCCAATTTAATCCGCAAAGTTTAATCAGACTTTGCACAAAGCCAGTGACCATACGTAAAGATAGACGGAATAAGGATTTAATCATTAAGCAGCATTGGATAGCTGCGTCGGAGTAGGTTTGATTTCGCCCTTGTTTGCCTTTTGATGGG
>NZ_JAJKFX010000033.1:0-820 GCF_022869025.1 Acinetobacter sp. F-1
ACCAGCTTTTTTAAGCTGTAAAATTTTGCTGTCTTTTACGCATAGGTTTAGTCTGTTAAAGAACGTTAGAAAACGGGTCAATGCTCAGGAAAGGGCAGAACTTCAGGAAACTTTGTTTTATTAGATGCAATAATTGATATTATGCAAGTCAGCTAAAGTCTAAATTTGAATATGTGATTCTCCTGTGGTGCGTATTGATTTGATCTGTCTCGATGAAACTAGGCGACAACAGTGCAAATAGGTCAGTATTTACGCAACACTGAATTAATTGTTTAAATTTTGATATAAAAGTATTTTCCTGCTACAGAATTGCTTGTGAATCGGGTCTGATCGCTATAATATACACAGCCATGGGGATATGGCGGAATTGGTAGACGCACTGTGTTCAGGTCGCAGCGCCTTCTGGGCGTGAGAGTTCGAGTCTCTCTATCCCCACCATTATATTGAAGCAAGGCTAATGCCTTGCTTTTTTATTGCCTGAAATTTTATACAGCAATTTTCATTGATCTTATTCTTAAATCCTTATTTTGCTTGATAGAACGTGTGTGACGGAAGTTATATAAAAAGCATGGTTGCATTATTTTGAATGCCGAGGCCATAAAATATAAGGCTTGATCTGTAGTTTGTTTTTTATACATTTTGGTTTTTATGACACAAAATAAAGCTCAGACCTTTTAAAATACTGAATTTGTGGTTTCGTCTTCAAAGAGTCAAATTGTCTTGATAAATTTTATCAAAAGTAAAAAAATATAATTAACTGTTTAATTTCTAGCGGAATAGAATGTGATTGCTTGTAAAATCGCTTGTCAATGACGGTCTT
>NZ_JAJKFX010000034.1:0-515 GCF_022869025.1 Acinetobacter sp. F-1
TTATTGCGTTGTCTTAGGTGATATTCATCTGATGCACAGAGTTGAATAGCCTGCATATTCTTCCGATGATAAGTAATTAAATCAATACCTTGATCTTTCAATCTAATTTTTAATTCTTGGCTGATGTAGCCCCGATCCCCGTAAAGTTTTGCTTCTATACCAGCAACCAATTGCTCAACCATTTTTATGTCAGCAACATGTCCATTCGATAAAGCAGAACAGGCAATTTCACCAAATTGATTCATTGCAATATGTAATTTACAGCCATAAAACCAGCCCATTGAGCTTCTACCACGTGATGCAATTTGGATTAATGATTTATGACGCTGAATACGTTGATTTTTACAAACTGGCAGAGTTGTTGAATCAGTCCATAAATATTGTGTACCTTGGCCTTTCATCAGTGCCACATGTAAAGCGTGTAGAGCTAATTCATGCATATTGATCAGATGAATCATCCTTTGATAGCAAGGCAAGTACTTAAATAAATGGCTTTTATCTTCTTTTAACCAGCT
>NZ_JAJKFX010000035.1:0-515 GCF_022869025.1 Acinetobacter sp. F-1
TTATTGCGTTGTCTTAGGTGATATTCATCTGATGCACAAAGTTGAATAGCCTGCATATTCTTTCGATGATAAATAATTAAATCAATACCTTGATGTTTCAATCTAATTTTTAATTCTTGGCTGATGTAACCTCGATCCCCGTAAAGTTTTGCTTCTACACCAGCAACCAATTGCTCAACCATTTTTATGTCAGCAACATGTCCATTCGATAAAGCAGAACAGGCAATTTCACCAAATTGATTCATCGCAATATGTAATTTATAGCCATAAAACCAGCCCATTGAGCTTCTACCACGTGATGCAATTTGGACTAATGATTTATGATGCTGAATACGTTGAGTTTTACAAACTGGCAGAGTTGTTGAATCAATCCATAAATATTGTGTACCTTGGCCTTTCATCAGTGCCACATGTAAAGCGTGTAAAGCTAATTCATGCATATTGATCAGATGAATCATCCTTTGATAGCAAGGCAAGTACTTAAATAAATGGCTTTTATCTTCTTTTAGCCAGGT
>NZ_JAJKFX010000036.1:0-503 GCF_022869025.1 Acinetobacter sp. F-1
ATCATCAATTACGCAGAATAATTCGGTACTATTGAACATCAGGACGAGAGTTGTGAGTTTGGTGTGGTAACTCAACTGATGGCTCTAGTCCTCTTATTTTTCAAGTCAATTTCTTATCCGCGATTCGGGTTAATTATCAATATATTCTATTAAATGGTGGCATTAGACACTCGAACAGGTCTTGCATATCCACTCACTTATCAGTTTACTGGCTGGGACGATGATAAAGACAATATCATCAAAAAGCCTAGTTACACTTACTCATTGAAAGATTCAAAAGTATGTATCATGGGTTCACAGTACGATGGTGATGTTGGCACACATGAAACTTATAGCAATATACGTAATTGCTTCCATCTGATCAAAGAAGGCAAACACACCTCTTTCCAATCAACCTATATAAATAAAGTTCAGTATAAATATGATGTCAAAACAAAAACATGGCAGCCTGATCAACTCTGACCTCATCCGTAACTAAGCAAATAAAAAAAGAGGCCTAAGCC
>NZ_JAJKFX010000037.1:0-390 GCF_022869025.1 Acinetobacter sp. F-1
ATCTCTATAATATACACAGCCATTGGGGACGTGGCGAAATTGGTAGACGCACTGGATTTAGGTTCCAGCGCCGCGAGGTGTGAGAGTTCGAGTCTCTCCGTCCCCACCAATTTACTTGAGCAATTGAGTAAACTGGCCGAGTAGAGGATTGGTGTAATGGTAGCATGACGGTCTCCAAAACCGTTCGTCAAGGTTCGAGTCCTTGATCCTCTGCCAAAGTTTGAAAAAATCCAACGCTAAGTTGGTACCCTGATGGGGACGTGGCGAAATTGGTAGACGCACTGGATTTAGGTTCCAGCGCCGCGAGGTGTGAGAGTTCGAGTCTCTCCGTCCCCACCATCATATTAAAGCAAGGCTGATGCCTTGCTTTTTTATTGCCTGAAATTTATA
>NZ_JAJKFX010000038.1:0-332 GCF_022869025.1 Acinetobacter sp. F-1
CAAGCTATTGACATACACTTGGTAGGCTGAATCACCTTGTTCACCTTTTTGTGCCTTAACCCAGTCTTCAACTGAAAGTGGGGTTTCACCTTCTTTTACCGTCGTTAAATAGATCTCATAGAGAGAGTCACCCTTCAATGAATCTAACCATTGTTCTTTGCTGAGTGGTGTTTCACCTTCAGCTAATGTGCTGAGATAAATGTCATAAGCAGATGCACCATTCGTACCTTTTAATGACTCAAGCCATTTCTCTTCTGTCAGTGGTGTTACACCTTCTTTTACCGTCGTTAAATAGATCTCGTAAAGTGAATCACCCTTCAATGATGCCAACC
>NZ_JAJKFX010000039.1:0-272 GCF_022869025.1 Acinetobacter sp. F-1
TGTAGAATAAATAAACAGTCGTGATATTTTTGCTGAATTATTTAAAAATAGGGGTTGTATTGGGTCGGGAATCCTGTAGAATGCACATCCATCGGCGGTGATGTTGATTAAAACTTGTTGAGAAACAAGGATTTAGCTCAAAGGGTTTAAATCTGGAAGTCTTGAAGAAGTTTGGAAATAATCAGCTAAACCTGTTGACTCTTTCGAAATAAAGAGTAATATAGCCGACCTAGCTTGCTGCTGACGAAGTAGCAAGAAGATCATTAAGAGAC
>NZ_JAJKFX010000004.1:0-212952 GCF_022869025.1 Acinetobacter sp. F-1
TCAAGCCAAGGCTTGGGGGTGTTTTTTTGTGCGCGGGATAATATTATAAGTAGATGAAATTGGGGCAGGTATTTAGATGCTAGATCCAAAAGTAAAATCAAAGCCATTCAAATACTATAAAACGAGTCTCTGCTGTTGCTGCAAATATATCTGTTTACTTTTCTATGCTGAATTTCTGTGAAGACTTGTGTATTGTGATATTAATTTAGAGAATAAAAAAGCGTGGAGAGGATGATGGTAGCGCAATTTAAAATAAAAATTTTACTCAGTTGTTGTGCTTTGGCATTGACTGCCTGTCATGCAGAAAATTCATCTTCTAGTTCTAGTAGTGCTCAACAGGCGGCTACAGCAGCCAGCTCTCCAGACTCAGTCTCTTCGCATGTGCAAAAATATAAGGTTGAACAGGTTGCTCAATTTAATGAACCTTGGGCAATAACTACTTTGAATGATGGCCGGCTGCTGATTACTGAGCGCAAAGGAAAATTGCAGCTTTTTGATCCAAAAACCCGGAAAAAAATCGAAGTCAAAGGCATTCCTCAAGTGGCTTATGGTGGCCAAGGAGGCTTGGGTGAAGTGACTTTACATCCGGATTTTGCAAACAATCAGTGGGTCTATCTCAGCTATGCTGAACAAGGTCAGGGTGGTTATGGTGCTGTGGTGATTCGCGGCAAACTGGATTTAAATCAGGCTACCCCGCAGTTAACCCAAATTGAACGCATCTGGACTCAAGTGCCTAAATTTTCAGGGCAGGGGCATTATGGACACCGCATCGTGTTCGGGCTGGATGCGAAACTCTGGATCAGTTCAGGGGAACGTCAGCAGTTTGATCCTGCACAGGATATGCAGTCTAATGCCGGTAAAATTATTCGCCTGAATCAGGATGGTTCAATTCCTGCAGATAATCCATTTATGAATCAGGGCAAAATTGCTCAGCAGGTCTGGAGTCTTGGACATCGTAATCCTTTAGGCATGGCTTTTGATCCACAAGGACAGCTCTGGGTGATTGAAATGGGCCCCAAAGGTGGCGATGAACTCAATAAGATCAGCAAAGCTAAAAACTATGGCTATCCAGTAGTATCCAACGGAGATCACTATGATGGCAAGCCGATACCCGATCACAATACCCGTCCAGAATTTGAAGCACCCGTACTGGATTGGACACCGGTGATTTCTCCTTCAGATCTATTGTTTTATACAGGAAATGTATTCCCACAGTGGAAAAATAAAGCGATTACGACCGGTTTATCTTCCAAGGCGATTGTGATTGTAGATACCCGCCCATCTACAGCCAAAGAAGTTCAGCGTCTGGATATGAAAGAGCGGATTCGTGGGGTTGCTCAGGCACAGGATGGTACGTTGTGGGTGATTGAAGATGGTTCACGAGCTGGCCTGTTAAAGATGACAGCACCTTAGTCTGCGGCTTTAAAGCTTGTCATTTCAACACCAGAGCTTGAAAAGTAGAAGGGTGGTTTTAATCACCTGGCTTGCTAGCCTTGTTTTAATATGATCCTGATATAAAAGAAAAGGCCTCTACATACTGTAAAGGCCTTTTCCTATTCTGGCAAAGGTATAATGACTGTTATACCGATCAGCATCCTGCTCTATGAAGTTTTTTATTTTTCTTAGCAGACTTCCTGTCTGGGTGTGATCTGAATATAGCCTGAAGTAATGCCGCTCAACAGGGCTGTTTGACTGCATCACCTGTAAGTCAATGTCGACATACAAGCTCACTAAAATCGGTTAAGCGTGATGATTCAAGTAAAGCCGAGGCTATGCTTATGCCGTATTTGAGTAAAATATTATCTTGGTTAGCATCATCAAGTCATTTGAAGAGAACCACTATAAAATAATAACCACGGCATTCTATATTGAGCATTCAAAGCCTGATCTGAGCTTTGTATTTATCCGTGTGTACATATAAAGCTATTTTGCCTGTTCTGTACAAAAGTGTTTGGGGGATAGGGAAGGGAATTTGCTAGAGAGCTGCCCGTGATGTCAACTGGGGAAGCCGAATGATAGTTTGATGCATCCAGATCTTGATCCATGCCTAAAACAGAAAAGCCTCAACATCCTGTTGAGGCTTTTCTGGATTTGCTTCTCAGATCTGACTCCTGTCTAATCTGTCAACGTCCTGTCGATTTGCGCTTTTTATCGTTGTAGTATCGCTTTGCAGACTTCCTGTCTGTCTATGCACTTACTATAGCTTGGTAGAAAAATAACGCATAGTGGCTAAACTCTGCGCTCCATGTAGGCTAAAACTTACACGGCTGTCATCTAGCCATTAAGCACTGACATATTGAATCAGTCTGTCCACCACAGTTTTTAAATTTTTATTATCAAATTCATTGCCCTGGAAAGAATAATCCTGGTTACGTGCAAAAATGTCGCGAATTTCAATTACGGCATTGGTATCTACTAATCCAAGTTGAGTCCCCACTTGACGAATCTGGTCAATCGAACGTGAACCGTTGGTTGCACCATAGCCAATATAAGCTGCCGGTTTGCCTTGCCATTCTTTGCCCAAATAATCCAGCGCATTTTTCAGGGCAGGGCTGTAGCCATGATTATATTCAGGGGTAATAAAAATAAAGGCATCGCCCAGCGCAATCTTGTCTGCCCAGTCTTGCTGTTTGGGCTGATCATAAATTCCGGTTAATGGCGGATGAGCACCACTAAAAAGTGGCAGATCCCACTCTTTTAAATCAACAATTTCAATTTCGAGCGTACTAAAAGCATAGCTTTTAATTTCCTGCAGAACCCAGTGGGCCACTTTGAGTGCAGTACGCCCCTCACGTATACTGCCCACCACAATATAAATTTTCATGTTTTATCCTTTGTTCAGGTCTTATCATCAAATTAAATTAATCAGATTTCAGTGAGGTGACTAGACATGATTTGTATCCGGAATATAAAAAAGCTCCCGAAGGAGCTTTTTTAAAATCAGGCAATTAGCGGATGCTTTACATCAGTTTAATGCCTTGCTGACCGGCAGGGGTGACTTTAAAGATTTCAACTTCAAAAGTAATATTCTTGCCTGCCAATGGATGATTAAAGTCCACTTCGGTAATGTCATCATTGACTGAACGAACCACACCATACAAGGTTGCTTTGGCTTTATCTTCAAACTCGATCATGTGACCCTCGATCGGACGTTCTCCAAACTTCACCGTATCGAACTTCTGGATGTTTTCCGGATTCCACGGACCAAAAGCATCTTCCGGAGGCAGACTTACGGTACGACGGTCACCGGCACGTAAACCAAACAGTGCTTTTTCAAAGCCTGGCAATAAATTACCATCGCCAATCGTGAGGCTGACCGGGGCTTCACGGCTACGGGTATTGTCAATTTCTACGCCATTTTCGATCGCGACAGAAAAATGCAGCTCGACCTTAGAGCCGTCTGCAACCCGGGTTTCTTCATTAGGATGAATAAAATCAGTCATGTTGTGCTTGCGCCCGTTGAATTCGATATTTTTCTAAGAAAAAGGTATCAATTAGCATCAGAATAGTGCCAAGCGTGATGGCACTGTCTGCGATATTGAAAGCAGGGAAGTGGCTGTTCTGGTAATACACATGAATAAAATCGACCACATAGCCGAGACTGACCCGGTCGATTAAATTACCGATTGCACCACCCAAAATCAGGGCAATTGCTAGCGGTAAAACCTTCATGTTTTTTGGCATACGCATTAGCCAAAAAACAAAGATCACAGACACAATCCCTGCCAGTGAAGTAAAGAAATAACGTTGCCAACCACCCGCATCGGACAGAAAACTAAAGGCAGCGCCATAGTTATGCAATAGTGTCCAATTTAAAAAGGGCAGCACAGGGATAGGATCTGCATAGTTCAGATTCGTCACTGCAATCCATTTGGTCCATTGATCCAGAATGATCGCCACAATGGCCAGCCCAATCCACCATAAATTATGTGGATAGAACTGGAATAAGCCCTTTTTAGTCTGGGTATTAGGCATATTTTCTCTCTTCGCCTTGGCCTGTAGGAAGGTTAATAATACAACGGCCACAGAGTCCTGGATGTGAGCTATGTGTATTTACATCCGGAAGCACGTGCCAGCAGCGTACACATTTCTCGCCATCTGCCGCAGAGACTTTCACGTTAAGCCCTTCAAGATCTGAGGCTTCACCTTGTGTAGCCTCAAACTCGTTCACGATCACTTGCGAGGTAATCAGAACGAAGCGTAATTCATCATCGAGACGGTCAAGTACGGTTTTCAGTTCTGCTGTTGCCCACAGTTCAACTTTCGCCGACAGGTTCGAGCCGACTGTTTTGGCACCACGTGCAGTTTCAATAAACTTATTCACGGCCGACTTCACCGCAATCAGGGTTTGCCATTCTGCTTCTGAAATCACGTTGGCTGTAGACGCGACCGGAATGTCATACCATTCAGTGGTGAATACATATTTCTCTGATTGCTCAGGAATCAGTGGCCATGCTTCTTGTGCAGTAAAGCTCAGGATCGGTGCCATCCAGCGCACAAAGGCCTGTACCAGATGATACAATGCAGTTTGTGCAGAATGACGCGCTTTTGAGTCCGCTTTGGTGGTGTATTGACGGTCTTTGATGATGTCGAGGTAGAAACCACCGAGGTCGTTGATGCAGAAGTTAGTTAATGCGCTGGTCACGATATGGAAGTTCATATCTTCATAAGCTTGCTGAACGGTTTTCTGAACTTCCGCTGCACGTTGCAGGATGTATTGATCCAGTGCAATCAACTGATCGACTGGTAATGCATCTGTTGAAGGTTTGAAGCCATTCAAGTTCGCTAACAAGAAACGCAAGGTGTTACGGATACGACGATAACCATCGGATGCACGGCTAAAGATTTCTTTACCCGCGGTCATTTCATAACGGTAATCCGCAGAGGCGATCCAGAAACGCAAGCCGTCTGCCCCCATATCTTTAATGATGTCTTGCGGTGTGATTACATTACCGATTGATTTCGACATCTTACGGCCTTTTTCATCGACCACGAAACCGTGAGTCAGCAAGCCTTTATACGGTGCGCGTTCATTGATGGCAATCGAGGTCAATAACGATGACTGGAACCAGCCACGGTGCTGGTCTGAACCTTCAAGATACAAATCAGCAGGATCAGTTAAGTCTTCACGTTCACGCAGTACCGCATAATGGGTGGTACCCGAGTCGAACCAAACGTCTAGCGTATCGCGTACAGCATTGTATTGCTCCGCGTCCGCACCGATGAATTCAGATGCATCACGGTTGTACCAACCATCAATGCCTTCTTGTTCAATCAGTTTTGCTACGATTTCGATCAATTCAGGTGTACGTGGGTGCAATTCATTGGTGTCTTTATGTACGAAGAACGGAATTGGCACGCCCCAAGTACGTTGACGTGAAATACACCAGTCCGGACGACCTTCGATCATGGCCTGAATTCGGTTTTTACCCCAATCTGGAACGAATTGGATGTCATTTTCAATCGCATTCAACGCGCCCTGACGCAGGCCTTTGGCATCCATGCTGATAAACCATTGTGGTGTGGCACGGAAGATAATCGGGGTTTTATGACGCCAGCAATGTGGGTAGCTATGCTTGATTGGCTTATGCGCCCACAGCTTGTTCGCTTCACCCAGTGCCGCAATAATTTGTGGATTGGCTTTATAAATGTGTTCACCCGCAAACAGTGGCGAAGTCGGTAAATACACACCATTTCCGCCGACTGGATTGTCAACTTTCAAGTTGTACAATAAGCCCACTTTATAGTCGTCCACACCATGACCCGGAGCCGTATGTACTGCACCGGTACCACTGGTGGCAATCACGTGCTCGCCCAAAATGACCGGTACCTGACGATCGCTAATTAAAGGATGTTGCAGAACAAGGTGTTCAAGTTTGCTACCGCTAAAGCCTGCAATTACTTCGAATGAAGTAAAACCATAACGCTCAGTTGCCGATTCCACCAGATCTTTGGCAAGGATAAAGTTTTGTGCTGCTTTTTCGTCACCACGTGCTTTAACCAGTTGATACTCAATTTCGGCATGTACAGCAACGGCCTGGTTGGCAGGTAGTGTCCAAGGCGTGGTGGTCCAGATGACGATGTCTGTTGAATCACTAACAGTTACACCCAAACGTGCAGATAAATCCGCTAAATCAACCACCGTAAAACCGACATCAATGGCATCTGATTTTTTATCTTCATATTCAACTTCAGCTTCAGCCAAAGATGAACCACAGTCCAGACACCAGTTCACCGGTTTCAGACCCGGCTCGATATGACCGGCTTTGGCAATCGCACCCAATGAACGTACGATGTCCGCTTCCTGTTTGAAGTTCATGGTCAGGTAAGGGTTGTCCCAATCACCGAATACACCCATACGCACGAAGTCTTTCTTTTGCAGTTCAACTTGGGTGTAGGCATATTCACGGCAGGCTTTACGGAAGGTAGAGGCATCTACCTTGACGCCGACTTTACCGACTTTTTCTTCAACTTTCAGTTCGATTGGCAGACCGTGACAGTCCCAGCCCGGTACATAGGGTGCATCAAAACCATCCATCACGCGGCTTTTGATGATGATGTCTTTTAATACTTTATTGACCGCATGACCCAAATGGATTTGACCATTTGCATAGGGAGGGCCGTCATGAAGTACATATTTTTTCTTGCCAATACGCGACGCACGAATCTGCTGATAAATGTTGTCGGCATACCACTCTTCTAACCATTTCGCTTCACGTACTGCCAAATTTGCTTTCATTGCAAATTCAGTACCTGGGAGGTTTAGCGTGGCTTTATAGTCCACTGCATTTTCAGGAGTTTGCTTATCGCTCATGCAAGTCGTCTTCCAATCTAATCAGTTATGTTACTGACACGTTTTACAATAAAAATATGGGATATTAAAAGGGAAATGTCGGATGATTTCGACGAAACTCCAGCAGTTTCTCGACATCATCATCAATTCCGGCTTTTAGCGCTTCAAGCGAAGGATAGTCCTTTTCGCCATGTAAATAGTTTAAGAACGTCACCCGCATTAACAGGCCATACAGATTAGCAGAAACATCCGGAAAATGTACTTCTAATCGCCATTCTGGATGGGCTTGTTTGATGGCTGGGCGTGTGCCGACATGACCTGCACCAAACAGGGCAGTCGGGTCATAACCCGCAATGCCTGTTTTAGTAGCATGATCATGTTTTACTTTATCCCTGAGGGATTCAGTTTCACAGATGACTTCAACCCCATAAATGCCATTCAGACAGGGCTTATGCCGGTTTAGTCGTACATTAATGGTTGGGAAATCAATGGTTCGGCCAATCTGATCGCCGTATTGCACCCGTCCGGTAATACTATAAGGCCGGCCGAGTAATTTGGCAGCAAGGGCTAAATCGCCTGCTTGTAAAGTCTGACGAATCCGGGTTGAACTGACCCGTTCACCCTCTAAAGCAATGGTGCTTAAATTGGTGACTTGGAAACCATAATTGCGCAGGAATTCGCTATTGCCCTGACGGTTTTTACCGAAGTGAAAGTCATCACCTAAAACCAGATGCTGTGCATTGAGTTTTTCTTTTAAAATGTCGGCAAAGGCTTCTGCAGTCAGGCTGCGAAAAGTATGATCGAATTTCGCCACCGCAATATAGTCCACACCGAGTTCAGTCAGGTATTCGACTTTTTCACGTAAGGATGAAATCCGCGGTGGGGCTTCATAACCCTTAAAATATTCAAGAGGTTGCGGCTCAAAAATCATTACAACAGATTTTAAACCCTGTGCTTCAGCCACCTGTTGCAGCTGACGGATCATCGCCTGATGACCTAAATGCACGCCGTCAAAATTGCCGATCGTCAAGGCCGTTTTGGGTAGTTCAGAATGAGATGCTAAAGCATTTAGACGGAGCAGCTGCATGGGCAAATCAAGTGCTTGGAAATATCGAGAGGCTATATATTGCCATAATCTCGCCGTTTCGTCTTGTTGTTGTGTTTTTATGCAATATTTTTCTTGAAAATTCATTTTCCTGAATATCAAATCAGATTGTTTTTCGACGCTTTAAATGGATCCGATCAGCGCATTCCTGCTTTTCATTCAGCGAATTTTGCTTTCTAATGTCAGCGCTTTTCTTTGTATTTTTCTTTGTATCAGGTATTTCAAATGTCCAATCTGGCACTCATCATGGCGCTACCCAATGAATCAAAAGGCTTGTTTGAAGCTCAAGGCATAAATGTGCATTACAGCGGGATTGGTAAAGTGAACGCAGCCTTTAAAGCCTTCGAGGTGATTCAAAAAACGGGCTGCACAACCTTGCTGAATTTGGGTACAGCTGGCAGCTCGCATTTTAATGCCCATGAACTGATTGAAGTCAGTCAGTTTGTACAGCGTGATATGGATGTTTCACCACTTGGTTTTGAAGTCGGTGTAACACCCATGGATCAGGATTATCCTGCCGCGATTGAACTGGAGGCTTTCTTTGAACATTTACCCAAAGGAATTTGCGGGACAGGCGACAGTTTTGAAACCGGTAGTGCGAAAGTGCCATGTCATCTGGTCGATATGGAAGGTTATGCCCTGGCAAAAGTGTGTAAGAAGCTCGGTGTTCGCCTGATTTCAGTCAAGTATATTACGGATGGGGCCAATGAGACTGCGCATCTGGACTGGGAGGAAAACCTGTTACTGGGTGCGAAAAAGTTATTAGATTTATATCGAATGGTAAAATAAGAGAGAAGGGTAAGTTTGCTCGGCGACCATAGCAGCTATGGTCGTATGCCAATCAGAAGCGCTTGCTTATTTATCCGTACGTGGAATCACGCCGTATAACATCATATTGACCGTATGCTGGATAATGCGTTGCTGCATACTGCGGTTACGCAAGGTTTTCCCTGTCACCATTTCCATCTGGGTCGAAAAATCTGCATAGTTCTGGGTAAGGGCCCAAATATTCAGAATCAGCAATTCAGGATCGATATCTGCTGAAATCTTGCCCTGTTCCTGCCAGTTAGAAATGACTTTGGCTTTACGCTTCACCAGTTTCTTTAGCGGGCCTTTTAAAATTTCCAGTATATGCGGTGCGCCTTGGATCACCTCTAAAGCAAACAAACGAGATGCTTTAGGCTGGGTACGCGATACTTCAATTTTTTGCATTAAATAGTTGGTAATCGCTTCTTCAGGCTCAAGTTCGGCCTCAAGGGTTTGTAAAGGTGCCAGCCATTTTTGTAGAACGGTGGTCAATACCTCTACATAGAGGGCTTCTTTATTTTCATAATAATAGAAAATATTCGACTTATGCATTTCTGCAATCTGTGCAATTTCATCTAGACTTGCCCCATTAAAACCGTACAGGGAAAATACATCTAGTGCAGCATTCAGCAGCTGGTTGCGTTTTTGAGTACTCTTTTTTTGTTCCATTAGCAAATATAAAAAACAATGAAAAAATGGGAATCCTCAATTGTACGGCAAATCATCAGATTTGTGCACACAGTCCATGGCTAATTTTTTGAATAATGATGATTTATTCTCTAGATCAATATTTAAAATGGCTTAAATGCATCAAGCCAGAGCAAAAAATGCAAGTTTATGAAAATACTTAAATTATTGAAATATTTTTATTTTGAAATAGAGTCAAAAAATGAATGCTTTTATGACCCAGATTAGCCTGCAGTTTTAAATTCAGCTCAGGACTTGGCTTGAAGATGAAACCCAAAACTCGCCTATTCTGGGCTTCATCGGATATTTAGGTGGCCAAAACCGCCTGCAAGACTTGCTGTTCCAGTTCTGCAAATTTCAGACTTTTTTGCCGTGGACGGGGCAAGTCAACCCGAAACTCTTTGGCAATATGGCCCTTATCCAGCAGGATAATCCGGTCTGCCAATTGCACTGCCTCACTGACATCATGAGTCACCAGAATCGCGGTAAAGCCTTGCTCGGTCCATAAGCGTTCGATCAGGTTTTGCATCTCCAGACGTGTCAGGGCATCCAGGGCGCCGAGTGGTTCATCCAGCAGCAGAATACGGGGCTGATGCGATAATGCACGTGCTAGGGCAGTCCGTTGACGTTGACCGCCAGACAACTGTGATGGCCACAGCCCGGCTTTTTCTTTTAAGCCCACTTTTTCCAGCATGTGTGAAGCTTTGGCATGTTGCTCTTTGCCGAGGCCTAATTGTACATTCTGTTCGATGCTACGCCATGGCAGCAGGCGCGGGTCTTGAAACATCACCCGAATATCATCTGCAGTAATTCCTTCACGGATATGCCGTGCGGATTTAAACTTGATTTCGCCATAACTCTGTTTTTCCAGATCAGCAATCAGGCGCAAAAGGGTACTTTTACCACAACCACTACGACCGACAATCGCCAGAAATTCGCCCGGTTGAATATGCAGATCCAGATCTTCCAGAACTTTGACTGAACCATAAAATTTGTGCAATTGTTCAATAATGATTTCGGCACCAAGGGCTGCATTCGGATTGATATCTTTCGCAGGTTGCTCGGGTGGTGCAATCGGGTCATTGACATGACGCCCTAAACTCAGATCAGTCATTACATGCTCCTCATTTCAATTTATTTTTGATAGCCGGCATGCCAGCGCAGCAGGAATCGTTCTAAGGCGACTGCCAGCACGTCGGCCAGTTTACCGAGCAGGGCATAGAGTAAAATACCGACCAGGACGATATCCGTTTGCAGAAATTCGCGTGCATTCATGGTCATATAACCAATACCAGACTGGGCAGAAATCGTTTCAGCAACAATCAAAAGCACCCAGACCAGCCCTAGAGAAAAACGTAGTCCAACTAAAATGGAAGGCATTGCTCCCGGGAGAATAATCTCTTTATACAGCTGCCAATGCGTGAGGCCGTAGCTTTTACCCATCTCGATCAATTGTGGATCGACTGAGCGAATTCCGTGATAGGTATTGATATAAATCGGGAAAAATACCCCGATCGCGACTAAAAACAGTTTGGCGGATTCATCAATGCCGAACCAGAGAATCACCAATGGAATCAGCGCAAGCGCCGGAATGTTGCGGATCATCTGCAAGGTGGTGTCGAGCAGGGTAGAAGCAATTTTGGATGAACCATTTAACAGACCCAATAACAGGCCCAAACCACCACCGACCAATAAGCCGCTGATGGCACGTCCTGCGCTGACTTGTACATGGGTCTGGAGCTCGCCGCTGAGCAATAAATTCCAGAAGGCCAAAATCACTGCACTGGGTGCAGGCAAAATCCGGCTTTCCAGTAGACCTGTGCTGGAAGCAATTTGCCAAATGGCAATTAATACAACTGGAACCAGCCAGGGCAGCAAATGCCGCCCCAGAATTGTTCCACGTGAAACCTGCTTTTCTAAGAGGGTTTCAACGGAAACGACTTTCGACATTAAGCAGACTCCTGAATTTTCTCAGCCTGCTTGTTCTCATCCGGTGTGTAGTTATTCGCTACGATTTCACCGAATGGACCCGTCAAGTTCGGTTGAGCCAATTTTTTCTGGGTTTCCAGTGGAAGGAATGGGAACACCAGTTCAGCAAAACGGATGGATTCTTCCAGATGCGGGTAACCAGAAAAAATGAAAGTATCAATTCCTAAGTCCGCATATTCCTGAATACGTGCTGCGACAGTTTCCGGGTCACCGACCAATGCAGTCCCTGCGCCACCACGCACCAGTCCTACACCGGCCCAGAGGTTTGGCGATACTTCCAGCTTGCTACGGTCGCCGTTGTGCAATTCAGCCATACGACGCTGACCGACCGAATCCATAGATTTGAACTTGGCTTGGGCCGCTGCAATGGTGGCATCATCGACATATTGAATCAGTTCTTCTGCTGCTGCCCAAGCCTGTTCATTGGTTTCACGCACAATCACATGCAGGCGGATACCGTAGCTCAGTTCACGACCCTTAGCGGCTGCCTTGGCACGGACATTTTCAATTTTTTCTTTGACTGCTGCTGGTGGTTCACCCCAGGTCAGGTAAGTGTCCACCTGATCGGTGGCCAGCTCAACCGCATCATCTGAAGAACCACCGAACCAGAGCGGCGGATGTGGCTGTTGTACAGGTGGATAGAGGAGTTTGGCATCATCGACACTTAAGCGTTCGCCGTGGAAAGTGAAGCTTTCACCAGTATGGGAACGTTTTAAAATTTCACGCCAGATGGTGGTGTATTCAGTGGCCGTTTTATAGCGGGTTTTGTGATCTTCATAGACGCCATCACCTTTTAGTTCCTGCTCATCACCACCAGTAACTAGATTTAGCAGCACCCGGCCATTGGATAAACGGTCAAAGGTTGCAGCCATACGTGCCGCCAGCGCAGGTGTGGTCACCCCGGGACGAAGTGCCACCAGGAATTTTAGTTTTTTCGTTGCATCAATCAAACTTGCTGCTGTTAACCAAGGATCTTCACATGAACGGCCTGTGGGAATCAGGACACCTTCATAACCTAAGTTATCGACCGCAACTGCAATCTGCTTCATATAGGCATGATCGACTTGGCGTGCACCTTTGCTGGTGCCCAAGTATCGACTGTCACCATGTGTTGGGATAAACCAGAAAATTTTCATGCTCGATATCCTTAAAATTAAATTGCTCAGAAATTAATGTGGAGTAGTAGGCGACCAAATCTGTTGCTGGATGCTAATGTGATTAGGAATTAATTGAACCCGCTGGAACAGGTCAGCTTGTCATTGCGTACTACCAGCAGATTCAAGGCTGATTTCTGAAAACTCATCGCAATGCTTTGAACCTGTTGCCGTGCTGTATGTTGTGCAGCAGTGCTTCGCTGTGGCTTGTGTTTCCGGCAAGCAGTCAGAGCCAAGCTGCATAAGGCTAAACTGAGGTAGGAAACCGTTTTTAAATGACGCATCTGTATTCCCGAATTATTCTGTTGTTATTTAATAATCGCTGCATCAATATTCAGCTTTTGTGGAATCAGCTGCTGCGCATAAAACGCATTTGCCACCTGTTGCTGTTTTTGAATCACGTCAGTCGTGAGAGGTTTAACGCCAAAGCCCATACGGGAAATCGAGGTTTTTAAGACATCAACGGCCAGACCGGTCGGTTGTTGCAGAAGTTTGGCTGCTGCATCCTGGTTTTTTGCAACCCAGTCCGTGGTCAGGTTCAGTTCATTGACGACTGCCTGTACCACCTGAGGATGGCTTTCTGCAAACTTGCGATCTGCCAGATAAAATTGGTGATTGCTCACGATGTTCTCACCCGTGGCAATCACACGCGCGCCAATTTGATGTTCAGCAGCGGCAAAGAATGGATCCCAAATCACCCAAGCGTCCACTGCACCACGTTCAAAAGCTGCACGTGCATCAGAGGGTGGCAGGTAAATCACTGCAATATCGCTGAGTTTCAGATTGTTGGCTTCAAGAACTTTCAACAGTAAATAATGCACGTTGGAACCTTTGTTCAAGACCACACGTTTGCCTTTCAGATCCTGAATCGATTGAATCGGGGAGTCTTTCGGTACAATTAGGGCTTCGGCTTTAGGCGCTGGTGGCTGGTTTGCGACATAGACCAGATTTGAGTTCGCTGCCTGGGCAAAAATGGGGGGTGCTTCACCTGCTTCACCAAAAGACACGCTGCCGACATTCAGGCCTTCAAGTAACTGTGGGCCAGCCGGAAACTCCACCCATTTCACATTTACGCCTTGTTTTTTTAATGAGGCTTCTAGCGTGCCGCGTTCTTTTAAAATTGGCAGTACGCCGTATTTTTGGAAACCAATGTTTAGGGTGGTGGTATCTTCCTGTTTTGAACAGCCAGAAAGCATCATGACGCCAGCCATTGCAGTACCGAGTACCGCAGTTTTTGCTAAAAACTGAACATTAGATTGGCGCATGAAGCAAAACTCCCGAAAGTGAAAACTAGCGAATAAAACCTAGACACACGCTAATCGTTTTTGTTTTTCTAAAAAAATAACTATTCAGTAATTTCTAATGAAGAAAAAAGATAAATAAAAAAGTGCAAAACTTATGCAAAAAAGTGATTTATATGACAATAAAGATTTGCCAATAAAATTAATCAAGTTTATGAAATATATATTTATTTTTGTAAATTCAATCTGCTGATATATTTAGCTAAAAAGCAGCAATGGCATTTTAAAATTTAAATTGGAATTGTCAGATATCTTTATCTGAAATTAAGCTAAGGCACTCAAAGAAAAAGTCACTTTAAAGTGACTTTTTACAAACGATTGAATTACGTTGATAATTATAAAATGCCTGACGCGCATCCGGCAGGTCATCGACTGAAGCTGGTTCAAAGCCCTGTTCCAGAAACCAGTGCGCGGTACGCGTGGTTAAAATAAACAGCTGCTGAATCTGCATGCTTTTGGCTTTTTCTTCAAGATAATGCAAGATCTGGCTACCGCGATTGGACTGGCGATAACTTGGATGCACTGCGACACAGGCAATTTCTGCAGAACGTAATTCATCGCCCGTGGTCGGAATCGGGTAAAGGGCTGCACAGGCCAGAATCATGCCATCCCGTTCAATCACGGCAAACTGGTTAATTTCATTTTCCAGACGTTCACGGGAACGATAGACCAGAATCCCTTCTTCTTCTAATGGACGCAGCAAGCCGATCAGGCCACCGACATCCTGAATATCTGCCATTCGCACTTCTTCATAATGCGCGTCAGTGACCAAGGTGCCAGAACCATCACGGGTAAACAGCTCTTCAAGTAGCGCACCATCATAGGCATAGGAAATCAGGTGCACCCGATGTACGCCGTTCATGGAGGCCTCTTGTGCTGCCTTAAGTTGCAAGCCTCTTTCAAGCCCATCTTGTTCTGCCGGAATATAGTCATCCAGCTGTTGCGGGGTGACTTCGCGTTTGAGCTGGCCGTTACTGTCCATTAAACCATGCTGCTTGCCCAGAAAAATCAGCTTATCTGCCTTCAGTCGAATCGCAGTTTTGGTCGCAACTTCTTCAGCCAATAGATTAAAAACTTCGCCGGTGGTGGAATAACCAGTCGGGCCAAGCACCACAATATTATGGCTGTCCAGATGTCGCTGAATCGCATCGGTATCGACCGCGCGGACTTCACCAGTGAGCTGAAAATCTATGCCATCACGAATGCCATAAGGTTTGGCCGTCACAAAATTTCCTGAAACCGTATCAATACGGGCACCATACATCGGTGAGTTGGCCAGTCCCATAGACAGCAGGGCTTCAATTTGCAGACGAATCGAACCGACCGCATTCATCACACAGCTTAAGGATTCACGGGTGGTTACCCGGCGCTGCTGATGAAAGGGCGTACTGATCTGGCTCTGCGCCAGATTCTGGTTAATTTGCGGACGCGCACCATGTACCAGAATCAGCCGAATGCCCAAAGAGTGCAATAAGGCGATATCGTGAATGATATGTTGAAAATTGTCATTTAAGACCGCTTCACCATCAAACATGATCACAAAGGTTTTGTTGCGGTGCGCATTGATATAAGGCGCAGAATGGCGAAACCAGTGCACATATTGCAATGTTGTGCTGTGTGAGGTTTCTGCTGAAGTCATGCCTGTGCCTATTTCAATGATTGAAGATCCAGCTTTGATTCTAATGAAAAAAAACGCAAGTGGAAGTGCAGAAATAAAAAAACACCTGAAGGGGACTTCAGGTGTCTGCAAGACGAGCAGTAATGGAGAAAAATTAATTGATGATTCGTACAATTCTATTGCTACGTTCATTGACCAGAACGTAGTCATTGTTGACTTTGTACCATTGCTGGAAACGGCCGGTATTCGGTAAACGGCGAGCTTCGCGATCACTGACTTCAAAACGCTTGTTATCGTATTGACGCGGTAAGCTTTGTCCTACACGCCAGTCACGGCTTGGATTAACCATACGGTTATTATGGCGGCGGTCATCATTCCAGCGACGGTCGTCATTCCATTTTTTACTGTCTTTAGCATTCCAGTGCGGTGCCGGTTTATGCGGATTATGGTTATAACGCGGATCATGCTGTGGTGCTGCCATTGCAGAAGTAGCCAACAAAGCACTTAGGGATAACGCAATTGTAGTTAGGACTTTTTTCATGGCTCTCACCTAAAATGTAGATCTGATTTCGATGAGATTAAATTAGCGAATAAGTACATAGAAAGCGTGAGGGCTATTTAGTTAAATTGTTAAATTCATGAAGAAATTTAGAAGATAAATCACTTGAACCAAAAGTGTGAAAATCAGCAGGAGTTTTAGTTCAAAAATTTTCAATTGCTGAAAATAAAAAAAGACCCAAACATGGTTGAGTCGATACGAGGATCGGAGCTTGAACAGGATGGTGAATTAATCCCCCACAATCCGGATAATGCTGTTATTTTCAGAATTGACCAGAATGTAGTCATTGTTAATTTTATACCACTGCTGTTTGCGATCTGGTCGAGGCAGGTTATGCTCTTTATATTCGACTTTATAGCCATTGCCACGATAATGCTGCGGCATGACATAGCCAGGCTGCCATCTGAGCTGTTGCAGGCGTTTGACCCCGCGTTCTTCACGCATACGGCGTTTATCATGTTGCCCTTGATCATTTTCACGGAATTCACGGCCTTTCTTGCCATGCCCATGACGGCTATCCATTTGTGATTCAGCATTGAAATGAGGGGAGGCTATTGCAACATGACTCAGCATGAATGTACTGCAGGAGATCGCTAATGCCACCAAAACCTTTTTCATGTTGAACCCTCATTAAATTGTTCATGTTCTACTGTGTCTAATATACGGAAAGATTACAGAGAAACTGTGAAGAACAGGCACCAGTTTTATAACAAATGCAGAGATATTATGATTATGTCATGATTTTACATGAGCTTAGGCTGCGCATTTGTCCGATGACCCGACAGGCTGAGCCTGGTTCTTATCTCATCAAAGTGAGGGCAAACATGCAAGCTAAAATCGATGATTTAGCTCAAAAAAACAGCATTGAAGTCACACCGAAACGATATATGATCGGCTTAAAACACAGAAAATTCTAAAAACTTTCTGGATATTAATTCCATTGCTCGGTCAAACCTTGCAAGGACTGAATCGCTGCAGCCACCGATTCAGCTTGAACTGCATCATCGAGTGCCACAATGAGAGCCTCGGATAACTGCAAATGTTCGATGCGGCGAATGGTGTCAATTTTACGTTTTTGGTCAGCCATGCTGTGTTCCTGATTTAAGCTATACGGGATCAGAAAAGCATAGCTCAGAACAATCTATTTGAAAAACCGAATAATTTTATAAATTTGATATAAAAAATCGATTGATTGTCAGGCTGATAAAACACAGGCTAAAAAAGGCACTTTTTAGGAAGTGCCCTCGTAGATATAAATTGCGTGGCTTTTAATACGCGTAATTCAGATCGGTATAATCGTTAAGTGATTTTTGTACATGTGCCTGAATAAAGCTACGGACATCTTCGGCAGTCATGGCTTTCCCCTGATTGCTGATCACATGCTCAATTTCGGGTTGACCTTCAATTTTAATGCGATAAACAAAATGCTTGGCCAGACGATAGCGATCGTCTAATTTTTCAATTCCGGTCACATAATAATACGCATGTTCAAAATTCAGATCACTATGTGAAAAAACAAACTGATCGAATAATTTCAGTTTCTGACCATTTTCGAGTGCCTTGATGTCATCCACAATACTGGCTTCAAACTTGGTGTCATATTTTTCTGAAATCGGCTGTTGATCGATCAACAGTGAAACCATGCCATCTTCCAGGTTGCTTACGGTCATGTTGTTTAATTCAGTCATGGTGCACTCGAGTGAAATTTGTTGGAGCTTAGTATGCTGTAATTTGGGTGAAATTCAATGTGATCTGGCCAGCATTACTCCAGATTGAGGCGCTGTTTAAGACGTACATGCATAGAAAAAGGGAGCTATCGCTCCCTTAGTTCAACCTGAATAAGCTTAATCCTGGGCATCGATACTCTGACCATTCATATGCAGGCTGTCATCGCCCATCAGATACAGATAGGCCGGCATAATCGAATCTGGTGTTGGCAGGGTCTTGGGATCTTCATTGGGATAGGCCCTGGCACGCATGGCAGTCCGTGTTGCCCCGGGATTGATGCAGTTATAGCGGATATTCGGATGTACCTGTTCCTTGGCAAATAACTGGTTTACGGCTTCAATCGCGATTTTAGATACCGAATATGCACCCCAGCGTTCCCGGGCTTCGCGGCCTACACCCGAGCTGGCAAATACCACCGAAGCATGTTCAGATTTGGATAAGAGCGGTAATAGCGCCTGGGTCATGACAAAAGGCGCCCGCAGATTGACTGCCATGACATCATCCCAGACCTCAGGCGAATAATGCGCCAGTTCTGTACGCTCACCAAGGATGCCGGCATTGTGCAAGATCCCATCCAGACGGCCAAACTGACGGTCCAGGGTGTCGAGCAGAAGCTCATAATCCTGTTCCGAAGCACTGGAGAGCTGTAGCGGCAAGATGGCAGGTTGCGGTGCACCTAAACTTTCAATTTCATCATAAATGACTTCGAGTTTGTTTAAGGTACGCCCATGCAGCACCACAGTTGCGCCATGCAAGGCATAACTGATTGCTGCTGCACGTCCAATGCCATCGCCCGCACCTGTGATCAGGATGATACGATCCTTGAGCAGATCGGGGCGAGGTTGATATGCTGAATATTTCATTATCTACCTCCTCATTTTTTATTGTTCAGTTTTAAGCTTTTAAGATACCGCAGTCGGCTGTTTGAGTAGCAAGGTCTGAATCAGCTGATGTAATTCTGCAACAGTATCCACTATATAGTCGGCTTGCCAGGCGTTTAAATCGTCTTTGTATTGCAACGGCAAATAACCGTAAGCAGCCAGAATGGTCGGCATCTTGGCATGACGCCCCGCATCAATATCGCGCGGATGATCGCCGATATAAATACAGTCTTCAGCCGCAAGATTCAGTTGCTTGGCAGCCAGATACATCGGTTCAGGATCAGGCTTGGTTCGGGTGACATCTTCCGGACAGACCAGCACGGCACAGCGTTCACTTAAATTCAGTGCTTTCAGTAAAGCCTCACTGAGCCAGCGTGGTTTATTGGTGACGATACCCCAGGGAATATCCTGTGCTTCCAGTTGTTCCAGTAAAGGATACATGCCGTCAAACAGATCGGTATCGACTGCAATATCTGCGCCGTACCTGTCCAGAAAGCGCTGACGATGTTGCAGAAATACCGGATCTTCCAGCTGCATTTCCGGATAGACCAGTTTCACCATGGCGCGTGCGCCTTCGGAGACCTGAGTCCGGATCAGTTCGGGTTCGACCAGCGCGCGGCCTTCTTCACGGCACATCTGCTGGATAATCCGGATAAAATCGGCCGCGGTATCAATCAGGGTGCCATCGAGGTCAAATAAAACGGCTTTCATGCGCTGGTCTCGTTCTGGCTTTCTTTGACTGTATAGACCATATAGTTGACATCGACATTTGGTGCCAGCCAGTAGCGTTTGGTGAGCGGATTGTAGTGCAGACCGGTCATGTCTTTGAGTTTTAAGCCGGCATTGCGAATATCGTGCGCCAGCTCGGACGGCTTGATAAATTTGCTGTAATCATGGGTGCCTTTGGCCAGCATCCGCAGCACATATTCTGCACCAATAATGGCAAATAAATACGATTTCGGATTACGGTTAATGGTCGAGAAGAACACATGGCCACCTGGCTTGACCAGCTTGTGACAGGCCTGAATAATCGAGGCCGGATCTGGCACATGTTCCAGCATTTCCATGCAGGTCACAATGTCGTATTGGCCAGCCTGTTCCTCTGCCAGTTGCTCGACTGGCACCTGACGGTATTCGATATTGCTGACACCTTCCTGTTCGGCATGAATCCGCGCCACATTCAGCGGGGCAGCACCCATATCAATGCCAAGTACATCGGCACCACGGCGCGCCATACTTTCGGCCAGAATGCCGCCACCACAGCCGACATCCAGGATTTTCTTGCCGCTCAGGCCACCGGCATGTTCATCAATCCAGTTTAAACGTAGTGGATTAATCATGTGCAAGGGGCGGAACTCGGAATGCTGATCCCACCATATAGCTGCAAATGCTTCAAACTTGGCAATTTCTTGTGGATCAACATTCAATTGCGACATCGGTGTCACCTCAATCAGTCGTGATTATCTAAAAATACATAGGGGCCGAATGGCCAGAGTGACTGACTTAAAACCTTGAAAATCAGTCCTCTGCTTTAGTGTAGCGTTTCTGGCAGAAAAAGCGATAAAAGCAGCAAAAAAGTTCACAGAATGAAAACGAAATCGGCATAATTGATTTATAGTGAACCCATACACTAAGCATAATGATTTAGAGGACGATAATCCCAATGAAAAAATTCCTTTTAGGCGCTGTTGCCGCATCTGTTTTGGCCTTTTCCGGCAGTGCTATGGCCAATTTTGTGGCAGGTCAGGACTATCAGGTGGTCGCACAACCAGTCAAAGTCGAAAAACCGGGCAAAATTGAAGTACGTGAATTCTTCTGGTATGGCTGTGGTCACTGTTTCATGCTGGAACCACATATGCAGGGCTGGTTGAAAAAATTACCTAAAGATGTTCGTTTTGTACGTACACCTGCTGCGATGAATCCACTCTGGGAACAAGCGGCACGTGCTTATTATGTGTCTGAAGCTTTGGGTGTGCGCCAAAAAGCCCATTTGCAGTTATTCCATGATATTCATGACAAGCAGCGTCCAATTTTAGAACAGGCACAACTGGCCAAGTTCTATACCCGTTATGGTATTTCTGAAGCAAAATTTAACACGACTTATAAATCATTCCCGATTTCGTCAAAAATTGCGCAGGCCAAAAATCTGGCTGCTCAATATCAGTTAAGCGGCGTACCGGCGGTGACTGTCAATGGTAAATATATTGTGCAGGGCAATGATGCCAAAGTAATTCAGGTGGTGAATTACCTGATTGAAAAAGAGCGTAAAGCCAAATAAGAAATAACCGAGTATCCGTAAAAAACCTGCATCAATAATGCAGGTTTTTTTATTCAGATGGGGGGAGTACTTGTTTCTGTATTGATTGACGGATCTGCTGTTTTTGTCGGAATTCGATGCCAGTGCAAAATCCCTCGCAATAAAAGCTGCATCTGTAGCACGCTTTGGGTTTTAAAGACATTGGATTGGGTGCGGCGTAGCTCTGGATCAGCCTGATGTTGCAGATGAATCCAGCCCATGGCCCAGTTCAGCGACAGATCAATCAGCATCTGTGCCAGTGCCTGCAAATCTTGTGAGGACTGGATATGCTGGGCGGCTTGCATTTTTTCCAGTTCATGCATGACATCTTCAGTCAAAAAACGAATTTCCCGTTCTATTCCGGCACGTAACACTGCCGAGCCCCCCCAGCGTTCTGCAACAAAAAAAATCCAGGGTTCAGGGTGATATTCGACTGCCTGAAAAAATAGCTCAATTCCGGTTTTAGTCCGGGTATTGGGCTGATACAGATAGGCCTGTCCCAGTTGATTCAGCACTCCCTTGAGATGAATCGCGACCTGATCCAGCAGCTCCAGTCCCAACTGCTCCATATCCTGAAAATGCCGATAAAATGCCGTGGGCACCAATCCAACGGCATGCGCGACTTCACGCAGACTGATGGTGCTAAAAGCGCGACCCTGACTGCTCAAGGCCAGTGTGGCATCCAGTAGCGCCTGATGGCTTTGCTGCTTGCGATCTTCACGTAAGGACATAAATAGAGTTTCCTCAAGGGGAGATTTAGTCTAGCAAAAATTAAGGCAAATCGTAGCGCCACAGGTCGGCAGAATTTCGACATTTAACCGCACTCTGATGCATCGATTTTGTAAATCAATCATCCGGCTGACCAATCTTGGCAAAGGCTTCTGTTATACTGAGCCGCAATTATTTTTAGCCTATACAGGACTTATCATGCGTATCGACCAACGAGCATTAGATCAATTACGTGAAGTGAAAATTACCCGTAACTATACACGTTATGCGGAAGGCTCGGTATTGGTTGAGTTTGGTCATACCAAAGTACTGTGCACTGCCAGTGTAGAGAGTTCTGTTCCACGTTTCCTGAAAGGTCAGGGCCAGGGCTGGGTGACGGCTGAATATGGCATGTTGCCACGTTCAACCCATACCCGTAGTGACCGTGAAGCGGCACGTGGCAAACAGAGTGGCCGTACCCAGGAAATCCAGCGTCTGATCGGTCGTAGCTTGCGCTCAATGGTTGACCTGAAAAAGCTGGGTGAAAATACCATTACCATTGACTGTGATGTGATTCAGGCTGATGGCGGTACCCGTACTGCAGCGATTACCGGTGCTGCGGTGGCGCTGGTCGATGCCATGAATGTTTTGCTGGAAAGAAAGAAAATCAAACATGATCCATTAAAAGGTCTGGTGGCTGCGGTTTCTGTTGGTATTTTCAAAGATGAAGTATTACTGGATCTTTGCTATGAAGAAGATTCGAACTGTCAAACCGATTTGAACGTGGTGATGACACAGGCCGGTGAATTTATTGAAATTCAGGGCACTGCGGAAGACAAACCATTTACCCGTGCCCAATCGGATGCCATGCTGGAAATGGCCGAGAAAGGCATTCAGGAGCTGGTAAAAAAACAGCAACAAGCTTTGGGCTGGTAATTCATTCCTGCCAAATATAAAACGCATCTCAGGATGCGTTTTTTTATGCCGGAAATTTCAGAATACAGCTCCATTGAAAATGCAGCACAAAACTTCCTGACAAAATTCCGACATGAATCGGCTAGATCCAGAGCTATTTTACCCCGATATTCAAACGATATCACCATGAGGAATGCGAGATGAAACAGTGGATTTGTGCAATGTCTTTGCTGGGCATGTTTGGACTAAGCGCCTGTGACTGGGGCAATCAGCGGGAGGATGACGAGCGTTCAGTGTTAAATCAGGATCGTGAGGAGGATAACGGAAGATATAACGACCGTGATGGTGACGATGATGACCGCGATCGTCGAGGTAATCGGGACGACGATGATGATTAAGACTTAAAATAGAGAATTGAACAAAATATATGCAAAAAAAAATTCCAAAAATAAAAAAAGGGTGCTTCGCACCCTCAATGGTCATTTATCGAATTTAGGCTTCAGCATTAAATCGCATCGATAAATCCACAGCTTTGACATCTTTGGTCAAGACACCCATCGAAATATAATCAACACCGCTACTGGCAACTTCACGTAAATTATCAATGGTGATATTGCCAGATGCTTCCAGTTTGCAACGTCCGGCCACATGCTGTACTGCCTCAATCATTTGCTGCTGGCTGAAATTATCCAGCATCACGATATCCGCATTGGCCTCTAAGGCCTGATTGAGTTCATCCCAGGTTTCCACTTCCACTTCGACCGGTTTGCCCGGCGCAATCTGGTGTGCCTTGGCAATCGCCTGAACAATTCCGCCAGCGGCCATAATATGATTTTCTTTAATCAAAAAGGCATCGAATAAACCCAGACGATGATTCTGCCCACCACCAATGGCAACGGCATATTTTTGTGCAATACGCAGGCCAGGAAGGGTTTTACGGGTATCCAGCAGCTTGGTATTTAAGCCATCCAATTGTTTGACATAATGCGCTGTTTTGGTCGCAACCGCAGACAGTGTCTGGACAAAATTCAGCGCAGGACGTTCCACAGTCAATAAACTGCGTGCAGAACCGGCCAGTTTCAGGAAAGTTTCATTGGCTTGAACCTGATCACCCTCATTTTTTAGCCAGATCACTTCAACACTTGGATCATAGGCCTGAATCAAGGCATTCACCCAAGGTTGCCCGGCCAGTACCATATCTTCACGGCTGATGATCGTGGCAGTGGCCTGTTCATCTTCAGGGGTCAGCAGGGCAGTAATATCACCGTCACCAATATCTTCTGAAAGTGCCTGTTGGATATTGATCTGAATCGACTGGTCTAGCAACGCTTGAGATATGCGCATGAGTATTTCCGTATCTTTTAAGCCGTGAAAATTGCGCATTATCTTAGCACTGTTACATAAAAAATGAGCGATTTTTCCTACAGTCTGCCGGGATGAATTGAGATTTGTGCCTGAAAGTTTTAGCATGAAGCCGGCTGCAACCCTGATCGTGCAGATTTTATTTTTGGAGAGAATGGTTTTATGCAACAGGCAGCCGAGTTTCAGGTTAAGAATGGACAACTGATGGGCGCACGTCACATTCCCTCTCCCAATTTTAACCAGCGTCCGGACAATACCGAGATTCAGCTCATTGTGGTGCATAACATCAGTCTGCCACCCTCACAGTTTGGCGGCGGTTATATTGAACAGTTTTTTCAGAATCAACTTGATTGGTCAGTCCATCCCTATTTTCAAAGCATTGAAGGGATGCAGGTTTCGACCCATCTGCTGATTTTACGTTCTGGTGAGGTACTGCAATTCGTCAATTTTAATGACCGTGCCTGGCATGCTGGACGTTCGACCTATTTGGGTAAAAAAGAATGTAATGATTATTCGATTGGCATCGAGCTGGAAGGCAGTGACGACTTGCCTTTTGAACCGGTACAGTATGCAGCCTTGATCAAAGTCACTGCCTGTTTGCAAGATTATTATCCTAAAATTCAGCAGCATATTGCCGGACATTCGGATATTGCCCCGGGCCGTAAGACCGATCCGGGACCGTATTTTAACTGGGCTGATTTTCGTTGCCAGTTACAGCATTATAAAAATACCTCAACCTCGCTTGAGGGATGCAATTAAGCAATGAACTTCTGACAGAGGTTTCATTACAATAGCCACAAATTTATACATTAGGTGAATAGGATGGCGCTTTGGCGTTCGACCGTCATTGTCAGTGCGATGACCATGTTGTCACGTGTACTGGGATTGGTTCGAGATATTGTTTTACTGAATGTCTTTGGTGCGGGTAAGGACTTCGATACCTTCGTGGTTGCATTTCGTATTCCAAACTTTTTCAGGCGATTATTTGCCGAAGGGGCATTCTCACAGGCCTTTATTCCGGTTTTGACCGAATACAAAACCAGTCGTACCCATGCCGAAGTGCAGATTCTGATTAGCCGGGTCTTTGGCTGTCTGGCAACGGTAATGAGTCTGCTGACCATGTTCGCAGTGATTGCTGCGCCGTTGATCATGTATATCTATGCGCCCGGTTTCCATAGCGATCCTGAAAAATTCGCCTTGGCGACTGACATGTTCCGCCTGACCATTCCTTATTTACTGTTCATGTCACTGACGGCTTTTGCCAGCAGTATTCTGAACAGTTATGGTTCTTTTAGTACACCGGCCTTTGCACCGGTCTTGCTCAATGTCGCCATGATTGCTGGCGCGCTCTGGCTGACTCCGCATATGGCAGAGCCGATTATGGCACTGGGCTGGGCAGTGATCATTGCCGGTATTTTACAGCTGGCGATTCAGATTCCTGAACTGTGGCGTAAAAACCTGCTGATTCCACCTAAAATTGACTTCAAGCATGAAGGCGTGGATCGCATCATGAAGTTGATGCTGCCGGCTTTATTTGGTGTATCCGTCACGCAGATTAACCTGCTGCTGAATACCATCTGGGCTTCATTTATGCAGGATGGTTCGGTGTCCTGGCTGTATAGTGCCGAGCGCATGACCGAGTTGCCGCTTGGCCTGATTGGTGTAGCGATTGGTACTGTCATTTTGCCATCTTTATCGGCACGACATACCGAGCAGAATCCGGAAAAATTCCGCGGCATGATGGACTGGGCTGCTAAAGTGATTGTAATGGCAGGTTTACCGGCCAGTATTGCCTTGTTTATGCTGTCGACCCCGATCATTCAGGCCCTGTTTGAACGTGGTCAGTTCAGCTTTGACGATACCCAAATGACGGCTCTGGCGCTGCAATGTATGAGCGGTGGTGTGATTGCCTTTATGTTGATTAAAGTCTTTGCCCCGGGTTTCTATGCACAGCAGGATACCAAAACACCGGTGCGTGTCGGTCTGATGGCTGTGGCTGCCAATGCAATCCTGAACGTGATTTTTATCGGTATCTTCAAGCTGATTGACTGGGAAGCAGAACATATGGCACTGGCGCTGGCATCGACCGGTTCAGCCATGGTGAATGCCGGCCTGCTTTATTATTATCTGCATAAGCGTCATATTTTCCGCTTCGGCCCGCACTGGAAAAAAATCTTCCTGCAATTCATGTTTGCCAATGTGGTGATGATCGCAGCTTTGGCTTATGCCTTAAGTTGGTACAATGCCGATGTGTCGCAATGGATGCGTGTCGCAGAAGTACTCATCTTGTGTGTCATTGGTGTGGTGGCCTATCTGGCGGCCTTGCTGGCGGCAGGTTTTAGACCGCGTCATTTAAAACCTTAAGTGAATATTGAACTTGATATTCACTTAATAAAGCCATAAAAAAACAAGAGCCAGAAGGCTCTTGTTTTTTTCGAAGGATCATACTTGCTTCGACTCAATCTAAACTGAATCTAGACCTTACCGCGGGAAAGAAATCCAACGATCGCAAGAATCACCGCAATTACTAACAAGATAATTGCAAAATCCTTAGATAAGCCTGCTACTCCACCGAAACCAAGTAGACTCGCAATTAATGCAATAACAGCAAAAATAATAGCCCAGCGAAACATATATATTCTCCATGTGTTTTTATTTTCAAATTTAGTATAGAAATAAACGATTCCAGCGACTGTTAGTGTTTTGTTGACGAACTGTCTATGATTTAACAATAGTTTACGTGATGGTAATAAGAATTTGAGCGGTAGGTCTGCGCGGTTTGGGCTGCTATAATCAGCTGATTTTTGAGTGCGCCGACCTGATCATGACCGATACTTTACGTCCCGAATTTTGGAAAAACTATGGCCTTGCCGAACTCACGCAAGCCGAGTGGGAAGCCTTGTGTGATGGTTGCGGACTCTGTTGTCTGATTAAACTGGAAGATGAAGATACCCAGGAAGTCGCTTATACCAAAGTGGCCTGCAAACTGCTGGATTGTACGACTGCGCGTTGCTCCAATTATCCAGAGCGTTTGCACTATGTGCCAGACTGTATTCAGCTCACGCCAGAAAAATTGGAAACGATTCACTGGTTGCCTTCAAGCTGTGCTTATCGCCGGGTCGAGCAGGGCAAAAGCCTGCCATCCTGGCATTATCTGATCAGCGGTTCACGGGAAAGTGTGATTCAGGCACGCAAGTCGGCAGCAGGGCGCTGCCTGAGTGAAGCCGACATTCCTGAAGACGACATCGAAGACTATATCGTGCGTTGGGTGCGTTAAACCTGTCTGCCTTAGCGTTTCTGAGCTACCGGATGCAGTAGGGCCTGAGCCGAAGCACCGGCCATCGGACGATAGAAATAAAAGCCTTGTCCAATCTGACAGTCACAATGGATCAGGGTATCGAGTTGTTCGGTATTTTCGATGCCTTCGACCAGAACATCCAAAGCAATACTGGAACCAATCTGGGTAATGGCTTTGACAATCGCCAAGGCGGACGGGTCACTGTTCATACGCTCGACGAAGTTGCGGTCAATTTTGATGCAATCCACCGGATAGTCTTGTAAACGGGTTAGTGAAGAATGTCCGGTGCCGAAATCATCCAGTGAGATCTGGATTCCGGCCTGTTTCAGTAGGTTCAGGGCCCGGATCACATAATTGGCACCATGCTCGGACAGACTCTGTTCGGTAATTTCCAGTTCCACCTTATGCGCAGGAATATCAAAATTGGACAGGCGGGCCAACATTTTTTCAGCATAGTCATCGCGCAAAAATTCAACCGGTGCGGCATTGATTGAAATCGGCAACAGATCCAGTCCTTGGGCCTGCCAGCGACTCATATCGGCAAAGACTTTCAGTTGCATGGTTTCACTGATACGTGAGGCCAGCTCATAGTCCTGAAAGGCACCAAAAATCTCGGAAGGCAGTTGCACCTGCTGATCCTGATCTTGCCAGCGTAACAGTGCTTCAAAACCAATCACCACACCATCAGACAGACGGACTTTGGGTTGATAGTAGGGAATGATCTGATCGGCCAGAATAATCTTGCGGGCCAAAGTCAGCTGCTTGGTCATATTTTCCAGCGAACCACACATGTCCTGATTAAACATGCGGATGCCGCCACGACCACTATTTTTCAGATCATTTAAGGCAATGTCGGCACACTTCAACAGATTCGAGGTGTTCAGGGCATCACGTGGATAGATGGCACAGCCAATACTCATAGCACTGCTGATACTGTCGCCAATATAATTGATCGGTTGATCCAGCTGGCTATAGGCCAGTTGTGCCGTGGCCAGCAGCTGTTCTTCACTTTCCAGATTTTTCACCAGAACTGCAAATTCATCTCCACCCAAACGGGCCACAATGGTATTCGGGCCGAAACAGGCCTGGAAACGCTGACCCAGAACATGGAGTAGATGATCGCCAGCAATATGACCTAGGGTGTCATTGATGTGCCGGAAATAATCCAGATCAATCAGCAGTAGACCCGCCTTGGTCTGCTGTTGTTGCGCTTTCAATAGCACCTGTTTAAAGGTTTTATAGAAGGTACTGCGATTATACAGACCAGTCAGTTCATCTCGTTTAATGGCTTCTTTTAAGCGGGTTTCTGCAATTTTTTGCTGACTGATATTGCGTGAGACACAGAGGATGCTTTGGGTAATATTGTGCTGATCCAGAATTGGGGTCAGCAGATGATCCCAATATTGGATCGGCTGGTCTTTGCTCTGAGTTTTACTAGAAAAACGGCTATTTAAGCCTAGGGCTGCCTGTTTCAGTGCGCGTTGTCCGGATTTTCGGGCTTCAGGTGCTAAACAGTTCAACCAGGACAATGAACTGTCCTGAGCCTGTGTTACGGTTTCGGTTTCCGCAATCAGGCCACAGCACTGGTTACTATGCCGAATTTGACCTTCAGGACTGATAATATGGATGCAGTCTGCGCTGGCATCCAGCATATTTTCCTGGGTTGAAACGATTTGAGACAGTTGTTGCTGGATTTCAAAATAATCATGTACATCGGTCAGTGAAACCGCCCACTGCAACAGATGTTCAGGTGCATGATGGAATTTTACCGCCAGCGTACACATGCGATAATGAGTATCGCTGCGTTTAATCCGGCACTGGGTTTCAAAATTCTGATGCTGATCCAGTGCCGCATGCCACAGCTTCGAAAACAGCTGTAAGTCCTCGGTATGAATGAAACTCTGCCATGGCATATTGTCCGGTTCATTCAGGTTCACACCAAGATAATCAGTCATGGCGGCGTTAAAATAGTGCAGATGTGTTTTGCTACTGACCCAGAGAGGTTGGGGTAAGGCATCAATCAGTTTTTGAAGCTGAATTAATTCAGACAGATGAACAGGGGTTGAACTCAGTGATGTTGCCAGCAGAGGTTCCGACTGGCTCACAGCTCCCTGTTCAAATTTATCATGCTTCATGCATTCACCAATACAACCCAAAAAATACCCAAAGGGCGACATAAGTTTCTTTTAATTAGAATAAACAATATGAAAATTACACTGTAATTAATTCACAATTAATCATGTTCAAATTACTTGCTTTTATGAAGATTAATTCATTCAGAATTAAAAAAATAGAGGATTTCTACATAAATTAATTTTTTATGCTTTATGTTTGCAATCTTGGAATCAAAACTGCTGGTGTTAGAATGAGATCAGAATTTAGTTTGAGCCAATAATAACATGTCAGATAGTCATATCCCGCTTCCAGAACGCTTAAGACCACGTGACCTTGCAGAGATTATCGGGCAGGAACATTTGCTGGGGGAACAGGCGCCCTTACGCCAGATGATTGATCAGGGTCATCTACCGTCGATTATTTTCTGGGGACCACCCGGCGTTGGAAAAACCACCATTGCCTTACTGTTGGCACAAGCGGTAGATCGGCCTTTTATCAGTCTGTCTGCCCTGAATACCGGAGTGAAAGAGCTGCGTGAAGTGATTGCCGATGGTGGTGATCTGCTGACGCCAGTGGTCTTTATTGATGAAATTCACCGCTTTAATAAATCCCAGCAGGATGCACTGTTAAATGCAGTCGAAAAAGGGAAAATTACCTTAATTGGTGCCACTACCGAAAACCCGTCTTTTGAAGTGAATAGTGCCTTATTGTCACGTTGTCAGGTGTATAGCCTGAATGCGTTGAGTGCGGAATCGATTCAGACTCTGCTCACACAAGCCTTGCAAAATGACCGTTTTTTGCAGGAACGACATATCCTGATTGAAGAATTTGATGCCTTGGTGCAGTTCGCAGCAGGTGATGCCCGTAAAGCATTGAATTTACTTGATCTGATTGCCAGTACTTTTGAACCGGATATGGAAAATATCATCACCAATGCAGGGGTGGTGAAAGTGGCACAACAAAATATTGCCCGTTATGACAAGTCCGGTGAACAGCATTATGATCTGGTCTCGGCTTTTATAAAATCAATTCGCGGCAGTGATCCCGATGCAGCGCTGTACTGGATGGCACGCATGCTCAAAGGCGGTGAAGATCCGGTATTTATTGCCCGCCGTATGCTGATTGCAGCTTCTGAAGATATCGGTAATTCCAATCCGAATGCCTTATTGCTGGCGGGTGAATGTTTCCGTTCGGTGCAGGCCGTCGGCATGCCGGAATGCCGGATTATTTTAGGACAATGTGCGGTGTATTTAGCCACCAGTGCCAAAAGTAACAGCACCTATCTGGCAATTAACAAGGCGATGGAGCTTGCAGATAAAACCTCGAATTTGCCGGTGCCTTTGCATTTGAGAAATGCACCGACCAAGCTGATGAAAGAACAGGGCTACGGGGTGGATTATCTGTATCCGCATCATTATCCTGAGCATTTTGTGCTGCAAGACTATATGCCGCCAGAACTGAAAGATACCAAACTGTATGAGTCGGCACGCAATAAACGTGAAGTTGAAGGAGAGCGCTTACAGCAACGCCGTTGGCAACAACAGCAACAGCAACAGCAGCAATAATATCAGTACACAAATAGATTAAACTCAGGCAAAAAAAGCCCAATTCAAGGCGAATTGGGCATAAATTAGGATGTTTTTTCAAGGGAGAGAACATCCTAGAGGGTAGGCGATCAATCTGGTCGGCAAACCTTGAGTTAAATCAATCAGCTCACTGATTTGCCTGGTATGTGATGATATTAAGCCATAGGCTTTCCAATGTAAAAACGATCATTTTCATCTGTAATATTTGTTTTTTCGATTAAAGCTTAAAAGGTCAATCTGGCCCAGCCACAAAAAATCAGGGATAAAAAAACCGAGCTGTTGAGCTCGGTTTTTTTGAAGCAATGGACTATGCCATTAGATATTGTCGAGGTTAATACCTAAACGGCCCGCAACTTCTTCATAGGCTTCAACCACACCGCCTAAACCTTGACGGAAACGATCTTTGTCCAGTTTTTTCTTGGTGTCTTTGTCCCATAGACGGCAACCGTCTGGAGAGAATTCATCACCCAAAACGATACGGTCATGGAATACACCGAATTCAAGTTTGAAGTCGACCAGAATCATGTTACCGGCATCAAACAATGCTTTTAGCACATCATTGACTTGGTAAGTCAATTCTTTCATTTTTTCCAGTTGCTCAGCAGTCGCCCAACCTAAAGCAATCGCTTGCGATTCATTGACCATTGGATCGCCAAGCGCATCGTCTTTAAAGAACAATTCGAATGTAGATGGAGTCAGTTCTTTACCTTCTTCAACACCTAAACGGCGGCATAAAGAACCTGCTGCATAGTTACGAATCACACATTCAACCGGGATCATATCCAGTTTTTTCACCAGCACTTCATTTGGAGTCAGCAGTTTTTCAAAGTGAGTTTCAATACCCGCTTCTGCCAGCTTTTCCATGATGAAGGCGTTAAAACGGTTGTTCACCTTGCCTTTACGATCTAGTTGCTCGATTTTTTCGCCATTGAATGCAGAGGCATCATCTCGAAAGACTAAAATCAGATGGTCTGAACTGTCTGTGGTGTAGACAGATTTCGCTTTACCAGTATAGAGCAAGGTTTGTTTTAACATGAGGGAACCTTTTACAAAAAAAAATGCCTAGAAATGTCTAGGCTGGCCAATTTTGGTAAATCTGGTTGAGCAGTTCTGCGGCTTTTTCACGGTCGGCAAAACTGTTATCGGCATTGAACACAGCGAGGTTATTACTTGAACCGACAGAAGATAATCTTAATAGATAGGTTTGCTGGTCGACCCGAATCGTGACTTCGTAACGGTTTTTATTCTGCGCAACGATGCTATGATTCAGGCTGCTGAGGGTGGCAAGCGTATATTGCCAAATTGTAGCAGAATTTCCGTCAATTTTAAGCAGCGGATTAAGATTTCCGTCTGTGACCAACTGTGGTTTACCAACAGCATTGCTTTCAGTCAGCTCAGCTTGAGCGGTGTTTTCAGTCTGGGCCTGAGGGCGTGGCAAGGCAAAACGGTTGCCACGCTGGTTTTCAAGCTTCGGTGCATTTTCAATTGCAAGCGGATCGACTGTTGGAGCAGGATACAATGGCGTTGCAGGACGTACCATGGCGCCTTCAGGATATTGTAAAGCGTCCAGAGTTGTAGTTTCTTTATAGTCTAAAGTGCCGTTATTAAAGGCCATTGAACTACAACCTGCCAAACTGAATACTGAAAGTGTAAGGCTAAGTCCTAAACGTAATTGCATAATCTTGTGCTCTTTTATTTAATAACGCCCGCTTCGACCAGTGCTTCATGAAGCGGAGCGCGATATTGTTCTGCAAGTGGTGTTAATGGAAGGCGAATGCCAGTACCAATTAAGCCCATGTCATGGAGTGCCCATTTCACAGGAATTGGGTTTGATTCGCAAAATAAAATATTGTGTAAATTTGCAACCTGAGCATTTAACTGTTCAGCGTCTGTAGCATTACCTGTAATGGCAGCGGCACACACTTCACTCATGGCTTTCGGAGCCACATTCGCTGTGACCGAGATATTGCCTTTGGCGCCATGACTCATCAGCTGATATGCCGTTGCATCATCACCTGAGTAGACCACCATGTCTTTGTCTTTCAGACCTTGCAAGAGTTCAGCACCACGCGGTACATCGCCAGTCGCATCTTTAATCCCGACGATTTGTGGAATATCGGCCAGACGAATCACGGTTTCATTCAGCATGTCGACACCGGTACGGCCAGGGACATTATACAGAATCTGCGGAAGATCGACCGCTTCAGCCACAGCTTTATAATGCTGGTACAGGCCTTCCTGGGTCGGTTTGTTATAATAAGGCGTCACCAGAAGAGCAGCATCGGCGCCGAGTTCTTTGGCTTCACGGGTAAGTTGGATGGCTTCACGGGTCGAGTTTGCGCCTGTGCCGGCAATAATAGGAATACGTTTGTTGGCCACACGAATGATTTCTTTGATCACCTGGGTGTGTTCACTCATGCTCAGGGTCGAGGCTTCGCCTGTCGTTCCAACGGCAACAATACTGTTGGTGCCCTCTGCAATATGCCATTCAACCAGCTTCTCGAGACCCTTCCAATCTACGTTGCCATCTTCAAACATAGGGGTGACGATTGCGACTATGGAACCTTGAATGGTCTGTGCTTGCTGAGTCATTTTAAAAAACTATCCTATTTGTCCATCCGAAAGGAATGAGAAAACATAAATTGGGATGGATTTGTATTTTGATTTATAGCAAATTCAATGGACTTGCGCTGAATTGAAGATTGCTTATGCAAATTATGACTGATCAAACGCATAAGAACAATATGCTTTAGTCAAAGCCACTCAATTCTTTATACAAAGCCTTTTGAAAACAATCAAGTAATAAATTAGATGATTTATCCGGCGAAATACCGCGGTCAAACTGCGACTTAAGTCCCGGCTCAGCGAGATATTGTTGAATTTTGTCTGCAAAATTAGCTCGATTTGAGTAAAAATCTCGGCCAAGTCGTGAATTTCGTTGTTTTTAGCTGCTAAATTAATATTTTTATTGAATGAACCTATATGTAAAACATCTTTGTCTGGGGGCTAAGCTGATGTAAACAGATTAAAAAATTGAATCGATTAATCTTTTTTTAATATCAATGAATTGCATGATATTTTTCTAATCGGTTGGTTTTTTAACTTGATGTATAAGTCTTAAAGTATAAATTTTGAATTTTAAAACTTTTTGATTAATTGCTTTTGCGACTTTATCGCAAGGTCTGTTAGATGGAGCTGCTTCAGCTGCTGTGGGGATATCCAAGTAAAACGTTCAACTTATTGATAGTTATTTCTGCGCTCAGGCTCATAGATGATGGTCTTTCTTTTGTAACGCTGATTGAACAAGGATAATCCAATGGAAAAATCAGACAATAAGCATGCTATCGTCACGGTCGCGATCTGTTTTCTGATAGCGGTGATTGAAGGCTTGGATATTCAGGCTGCTGGTATTGCTGCAGCCGGTGTGCGTGAGCACTTCGGTCTCGATAGTTCCCAGTTGGGTGTGTTTTTTAGTGCAGGGATTCTGGGTTTATTACCCGGTGCACTGATCGGCGGTCGATTTGCAGACCGTATCGGCCGTAAGAAAGTGTTGATCTGGTCGACAGCAACATTTGCCATATTCACTTTATGTACAGTCTGGGTCAATAGCTTTAACAGTCTGCTGGCAGTACGTTTTCTGGCCGGAGCAGGTCTGGGCGGTGCGATGCCGATTCTCATCACACTCGCTTCTGAAGCGGTATCGCCGCAAAATCGTGGTCGTGCAGTCGGCTTGATGTATTGCGGTATGCCTGTGGGTGCTGCGATTTTATCTTTAATTGCTGCGACTGAATTTGGTGCCAACTGGAAAAATGTTTTCTATCTGGGCGGCTTGTTACCGATTTTTGCAATTCCATTGATGATGCTATTTTTGCCTGAATCGAAGGAATATCTGAAAACACAGAACAAAACTGCAGCAGAACTTGCCGTTGCACCACAAGGTTCATTTAAGGACCTGTTTAATTCGGACAACCTGTTACGTACCATGTGCATCTGGATCAGCTACTTCTTTACGCTGATGGTGGTTTACATCATGTTGAGCTGGTTACCCTCATTGTTTATGGAACTTGGCTTTAGCCGTAAGGATGGTTCAACCGCACAGTTCTACTTCATGGTCACGGCGACGATTGGTACAATTATCCTGGGTATGCTGACCGATCGCTGGAAAAAAGCGTATGTGATCCTGTTGATGTACGGCGGTATTCTTGCAGGTCTATTGGCACTAAATGGTGCAAGCTCACTGAACCAGATGTATATGGCAGCAGCATTGGCAGGTGCCTTCGTAATTGGCTGTCAGGGTGTACTTTATGCCTTCGGTAGTATCGTGTATCCAACAGAAGTGCGCGGTACCGGTGTCGGTGTTGCTTCTGCAGTCGGTCGTATTGGTGCCATGCTAGGCCCAGTCATCGCAGGTCAGCTCCTGGTGGCAGGTTTTGGTGCCGCAGGGGTAATTACAGCCGCAATCCCATGTATCATCATTTCTGCACTGTGTATGCTGTTCCTGGTGAACCGTACCAAAGTGTAATAGGCCAAGATTTGAAAAAGCCTGCTTTTGCAGGCTTTTTTGTGTTTAAAATTCAAGGAATCAAATCCGCAGTGCGGTTAAAAACAGGCAGAATCAGAATATGCAGTCACAGGGTTTTTAGCAGTCGCTCTAAAAATCCGATAACAATTTGCGCTATGCTTGGACATAAATCGAGATTTCAATGGATGAAAATACATGCAAAATAATATCGCTTTGCTGGTCGTAGATGTACAAAGAGGATTTACCCCAGGGGGTAATCTGGCAGTGGCCAATGCTGACCAGATTATCCCCAATATCAATTTATTGGGGCAGTATTTTCAAAATATTATCCTGACGCAGGACTGGCATCCAGAAAACCATATTTCTTTTGCAGACAATCACCCCGCTAAAGCGGCTTATGACAGCATTCAGCTGGATTATGGCACTCAGGTTTTATGGCCAAAGCATTGTGTGCAGGGGACAGTAGATGCCGAGTTGCATCCGGATTTAAATTTACCGCAAGCGCAACTGATTATCCGCAAGGGTTTTGATTCCCGGATTGACAGTTATTCCGCCTTTATGGAAGCAGATCAGAAAACCACAACCGGTTTGGCCGGCTATCTGCGTGAACGTGGTATTGATACGGTATTTGTGGTTGGGATTGCTACCGATTTCTGTGTGGCTTGGACCGCCATCGATGCCTGCAAACTGGGCTTTAAGACCTATGTCATTGCCGATGCCAGCAAGGGCATTGATCTGAATGGTTCCTTGCAACATGCCTGGCAAGATATGCTGGCGCATGGGGTAAAACGCATCTATACCAAAGATATCGTTCAGCCGGTTTAAAATTTTATCATGATGCGCTTCGGATATTTATTTGATCTTCGGCGCATTTAAATCTTCAGATTTCTGGTATTGAGAGATGCCTGTTTTATCTTGTTATTATTCTGCCTTTGTACCCCTGGATGAACCCCATGTCAGCCTTGCTCCAGTTTAGCCAATTTGTCCAAAAAACCTTTGCTTTATGGGTGCTGCTGTTTTCCGGCATTGCCTTAATGCTGCCCGAGGGCTTTGTCTGGTTACGCGCTTATATTCCATGGATGCTGGGCATCATCATGTTTGGTATGGGCATGACCATGACCGTAGGCGATTTTAAAAGTGTGCTACAAAGTCCGAAAGCTGTCGGGATTGGGGTCGTGGCCCAGTTTGTAGTGATGCCGGGTCTGGCTTTTCTCTTGTGTCAATTGTTCCAGTTGCCGCCGGAAATTGCGATCGGGGTGATACTGGTCGGTTGCTGTCCGGGTGGTACTGCCTCCAATGTCATTACCTATATGGCCAAAGGCAATACTGCTCTGTCTGTGGCCTGTACTTCCGTCTCAACCTTATTGGCTCCGATTCTGACCCCTGCGATTTTTTATCTCTTGGCCAGCCAATGGATCGAGATCAATGCCTTATCCATGCTGGTGTCGATTCTACAAGTGGTGCTATTTCCAATTCTTCTGGGCTTGATTGTACGGGGCCTGCTCAAGCAAAAAGTAAATGCCTATATTCAGGTGATGCCGCTGATTTCTGTGATTGCCATTGTCGCGATTGTGGCAGCGATTATTGCCGGCAGCAAAGCTCAGATTCTGCAATCCGGATTATTGATCTTGGGAGTTGTGGCCTTGCATAATGGTCTCGGTTATTTGCTGGGTTATTGGGCCAGTCGTATCTTTAAGCTGGCGGAAATAGACTGTCGTGCGGTATCGATTGAGGTGGGAATGCAGAATTCGGGTCTGGGTGTGGCTTTGGCTGCGACCCATTTTGCAGCTTCTCCACTTACGGCTTTGCCCAGTGCGATCTTTAGCTTATGGCACAATATTTCAGGGCCAGCTCTGGCCACCTATTGGGCAGCCAAAAGCAGGGCAACGACATTAGAGCCAAAGCAAAATCTGGATACAGACAGCTAGAGTTTTAAAATGCGGCAGTGATTTTAATTGCTGCAAGGCGCTGAATAATAAAACTTGACCAGTAACAGCTTGAAAATTCTGCGCATAAAAAAGCCCGATTTAAAGTCGGGCTTTGTACTGTACAACCTTTATGAGGCTTTGGACTGTTTGGATTTTAAAATCTCGGTTCTAAAAGTCTGTGCCAGTTCAGCCGTTTCTGCATCCATGCCATTCACTACAAAGGCATGACGGGTCAGGACATTGGTTGGATTCGGCATGCTCACCAGCTGGAAATGTTCGCTCACATCTTTCAGCAAGCTATTCGGGACATGTAAGGCACTTTCTTTTGCGACCAAGTGCTGGCTAAGACGCTCAGAGGCCTGCACCGAGCTGAGCTGCATCTCCTCGACTTTAGACGCAATTGCACTACGGGTTTGTAGTACAAAACGTTTTTCTTCACGATAGCGTTTATACAGTACTTCCGAGAGTAACTGGAATACCGCACTGATCATGGTCAGGCAGGCCAAGGCATTTGGCTTGTCTGCCGCAATGCTGATAGTGGCACCTTTTTCATCAAATTTATGCACAGTACTAATATCACTGCCATTCAGTTTGTAGCGCTGCACACAGAGTTCAGTGGCTTTATTCAGGAAAATCTGACACAGGTTGAAATAAGGCACCGATACGGTTTTATTCACGCTATCGAGTAACTGTTTTGGATCATAGAACTGGATATTCAAGCTCAGGCTATCGCTTTCTAGTACAGCTGGCTTATGTTCTTTTTCTTTGGCTTTATTTTTTACTGCCTGCTGGGCTTGGGCAATGGCCAGTGCAGCATTGTGCTTTTCCTGTTCCAGAGCTTGGGTCAGGGTCTGAATCTCGAATTTCAAACGGGATTCGTTGTTAATGCGTGCCAGATATTCGGTTCGGCTAGGACGCGCGATCGCGCGGTATGCCACCCAAATCAAAGCATGAATAATGAAAGAGAACAGAATCGCCAACCATTGCGTCCGCAGAATTTCACCCATACTTGGCTCAATCAGGGTGATTTCAATCAGACCAACTTTTTTCTCGTTTTGCAGTGCATCACGGACAAAAACTTCACCATCACGAGTTTTGGTCAGTCCACCGGTGGCTAAAACCTGACCTTTCGCATCCAGAATTCGAATCGAAGCCACACTCGGGTTGGTCGCATAACGATTTGCCAGCAAAGCCAGGGAAACACGATTGGCCGGTTCCAGCTCGGACAGGCTGTCTGTCACCAGTTGACTGGTGATCAGCTGCCCCTGACTGGTGCGGTTTTCATTCAGTTGGTGAGTGGTTGCCAATACCAGTAAAAAGGTATGCAGAGCAAAACTTACAATCAATAGGCTAGCAAATAGCCCTTGTCTAGGCGCATTCAACGTAAACTTCCAAGGCAATTCTGTTCAATTTCGATTATGATTCTAACAATAGTTGTAGCTCAGACCCGAGTCAATTCATGCGAGAAATCATTCTTATATCATTTTTAGGACCTGACCAGCCTAATCAATTTACACGATTAATGCAGGTTTTGTCCGCCCATTCCCTACAGATTTTAGATGTGGGGCAAGCGGTTATTCATAATCAGTTAACCTTAGGTATTGTTGTAGCGTCTGATGACCAGACGGCGACAGCATTAGCCATGAAGGAAATCCTGATTCTAGCACATGATATCGGGTTAACTGTGCGCTTTAAACCGATCTCTGCGACTGAATATGATCAGTGGGTCAAAGAGGGTGGGCGCACACGTTATATCGTAACGGCATTGGCCCCTGAATTAAATGCCTCTCATTTGCAGGCCGTGACCCAGATTGTCTCGGCTCAGGGTTTTAATATTGAAACCGTAACCCGTCTGTCTGGCCGTCCGGCCCTGGATGGCAGCAGTACCGGTCCGAAACGTGCCTGTATCGAATTTGGTTTAAAAGGACAAATGCTGGATGCCGCAGCCATGCGTGCTGCCTGTTTGCGTTTATCCAGTGAACTGAATGTCGATGTTGCGGTTCAGGAAGACAATGCCTATCGCCGTAACCGCCGTCTGGTCTGCTTTGATATGGACTCGACCCTGATCGAACAGGAAGTGATTGATGAACTGGCGATTGAAGCAGGGGTCGGTGCGCAGGTTGCTCAAATTACTGAACGCGCCATGCAAGGTGAACTTGATTTTCAGGCCAGTTTCCGTGCCCGTGTGGCTTTATTGAAAGGCATGGATGCATCGGTACTGCCGAAAATTGCCGAGCGCCTGACCATTACCGAGGGTGCTGAACGCCTGATTTCGACTTTAAAAGCATTGGGTTACCGTACTGCAATTCTGTCGGGTGGTTTTCAGTACTTTGCCGAATATCTGCAAGGCAAACTGGATATTGATGAAGTGCATGCCAATGCGCTTGATGTTCAGGATGGTGTAGTCACGGGTGAAGTCAAAGGTCATATTGTCGATGGCGCGCGCAAAGCTTTATTGCTTGGCGAAATTGCCAAAGAGATGGGAATTTCACTGGAACAGACCATTGCAGTCGGTGATGGTGCCAATGACTTGCCAATGTTATCGATTGCAGGACTCGGTGTGGCTTTCCGTGCCAAGCCACTGGTGCGTCAAAATGCCACGCAGGCGATTTCCAGTGTCGGTCTGGATGGCGTGCTGTATCTGCTCGGGGTACACGATAAAGACCTGAATCAGGCATAAACACTATTTTTGATAGAATAAACGCGACCTCAGGGTCGCGTTTTTTGATTGCCTTTGAACCAGGGTGACCAAGCCAGCAGAGAAGGTTGACTATAAAAACATCGATCATCTTAAACGGAAAAATAATTTTTTCAGTCAATAACAGCCCTGATAATTTTGTAATGACACGCCAACATTGACGCAGTCATTGATCCACAAAAATGCCAAAAGCAAAAAATGTAATGACAATATAATATCGCGACAAAGTATGTCGTGAGACCAGATCACAGGACTTTTTTTATGCAAAAAACTCAGCATAATGCAGGCATAGAGATACAAATCAACAGATTCCATTTTATTGATTGAACGAAATTCAATAGATAGAACCGTTGCAATATCAAACAGGCAAACTATCTATTTGGATGGAGGGGTTTATATGGTAACAGCGAATTTAGCAACGATCGTGGGCTTCAGTTTAGTCGCTGCAGCTGTAGTTGCTGTGTTCTTCTCGCCTTATCGTCGCTGGTTGAGTTTTATGGCAGCCGGGATGTTGGTCTGGGGCTTGATTGAGATGATTCGTGTAGGCACACAAGCCTGGTTTGATCTGCCAATGACCTATAGCTATCTGAGTGCATTGACAGCAGTCATGATGGTGGTCACTTTCTTATTATTGCGTGAAGACCGTCGTGCAGAGCGTGCCTTGGCAAAACGCCGTTGTATCGAACATACGCCAGTCTATGAAGATGATCAGCAGCAGCTTTCGAGCCGTTAAGTCTACAAATCGCAAAGAAAAAATGCACCCACGGGTGCATTTTTTAGCTTAGAAATATGATACAAACTGCTTAATCAACCTAGCCAAGAATTATGCTAGGATATTTGTCAATTTTCGTACAATTAGAATAGGCATCCTCCATGAAACTGTCGTCCATTCCTGTGTTAAAACTTCCTCTTATTGATATGAGTACAGATCCACTGGACTTGTTGGTCGCGGGTCTGGCTTTACGTATGAAGCAATTGGCACGTACCAGCCCAAAATTTATTGAACTGGTACATGAGCGTCAATTCCGGATCCAGATTGGCACAGATGAAGGTATGGCACGTCAGATCATTGTCAATAATGGCCAGATTGAGACGGTTTCAGGTGATGCAGAGAAAGCAGATTTTGTATTGCAGTTTGCTGATAGTGAACAGGGTGTAAAGACCTTGGTCAAAGGTGACCCGACAGCATTCATGACCGGTATGCAAAGTGGCACCATCAAAATGGAAGGTGACTTTGGCCTGCTGGTCTGGTTTAACCAGGTGGCGAAGATGATTCCACCCAAATTGCCCAAACCGGTCAAAGAAAAAATTAAATTTGCCCGGGCGTTTATTAAAGAAAAAACGGGTAAATAAAACTCTGCTCCTGACTTCCTCTCCTTTTTCAAGGAGGGCTGAGGGCAGGATTCAGCCAGTTTCAATCTGGGTAATGCCAGTCAGTTAGGGAGTTTAGATCTAAGCTCCTTAATTTTTTAAATCTTTTGCAGAAACAATTATTTTCTAATCTTGCGGTACAATACACCTGATGCCCCAGACCGTTGGGGATGAGGTTTCCAGCTACCCCATATCATTATGAATAACAATAATAAAAAACCAGACAGTTTCCTGCCTGATCTCGATTACTGAATCTGAGGGCTTTTTAATGTGGAAAATAATGTCGCTATTCAACTTCTAAATTAAAGGTCACCGGCCCATCATTGACCAAATGTACTTTCATATCCGCTGCAAAAATACCAGTTTGTACATGTTCAAATTGTGACTTTGCATAGTCAACCAGTTGCTCATACAGCTCTTTTGCAGCAGCAGGTGGCATGGCAGGGCCAAAATCTGGACGTAAACCTTTTTGGGTTTGCGCCATCAGGGTAAATTGCGAAACCAGCAGTAAACCACCTCCGGCCTGACCGACATTCCAGCCCATTTTGCCTTGTTCATCATCAAAGAATCGGTATTTCAATATCTTATCAATCAGCTTTTTACCTTTTTCCAGATTGTCGTCCTTGCCCAGGCCCAGAAAAACCAGAATTCCTTTATTTATTTCGCCCGTGGTTTCACCCTCGACCATGACTTTAGCTTCTAAAACTCTTTGTAATAAGGCACGCATTTTACATATTGACTGATAACGATAGATGGGCGTGATTGTAACAAGAATAAAACCTGAAGCAGTATCAGAGACTGATTTTTATGAGTTTTAAATATTTGAAAATCAATTGATTAATTTTTATAAATTCATTAAAACGATTGAAGTAATAAAAATAATCTGTTTTAACAATTTTTAGTTTTTATATATCTTAGCACCTGCAGGAAAGGTAATAAATTGAGAGATTTAGAAATGTTTAAGCGTTCATTACTGGTTGCAATGCTTGCAACTGTCACAGCCACACAAGCTGCTCCTCTAACTAAAGACAATGGTGCGCCAGTCGGTGATAACCAGAACTCAATCACAGCAGGCCCAAATGGTTCAGTCTTGCTTCAAGACGTTCAATTGGTACAAAAACTACAACGTTTTGGTCGTGAGCGTATTCCGGAGCGTGTGGTACATGCGCGTGGTACAGGGGCGTATGGTGAATTCGTTGCAACTAAAGACCTGTCTGACTTAACAATTGCTTCTCTATTCAAGACCGGTACTAAAACTCCAGTTTTTGTCCGTATGTCTACGGTAATTCATGGTAAAGGTTCACCGGAAACCCTGCGTGACCCACACGGTTTCGCGATCAAGTTCTATACTCAAGAAGGGAATTGGGATCTGGTCGGTAACCAGACACCGGTATTCTTCATCCGTGATGCGATCAAATTCCCGGACTTCATTCATGCAATGAAGCCAAGCCCGGTGACAAACGTACAAGATGCCAACCGTGTGTTTGACTTCCTGTCGAGCCAGCCATGGGCTACCAACATGCTGACTTATGTGTACGGCAAACAAGGTGTGCCCACCAGCTACCGCGAACAGGACGGTTTCGGGGTACATGCTTACAAGCTATATAACGACAAGGGCGAATACAAATATGTGAAATTCAACTTCCGCTCGCAACAAGGCGTGAAGGGGCTGAATGTGAAAGAAGCTGCCGTGCAACAGGGCAAAGACTTCAATCACTTGACCAATGATCTTTATAACAACATTTATGCCGGCAACTTCCCGAAATGGGATCTGCATATCCAGGTACTGGATCCAAAAGATCTCGGCAAGTTTGATTTTGATCCACTTGATCCCACCAAGATCTGGCCAACTGACTTAGTTCCAGAAGTGAAAGTGGGGACATTGACCCTGAACCGCATGCCAAAGAACTTCTTCAATGAGACTGAACAGTCGGCATTTGCACCAGGTAATCTGGTTCCGGGTATTGAGCCATCGGAAGACCGTCTGCTACAAGGCCGTATCTTCTCTTACTCAGATACGCAAATGTACCGTCTGGGTGTGAATCACCAGCAACTTCCGGTGAACCGTCCAGTGGTTGCTGTAAATAACAACAACCAGGAAGGTTATATGAACGTATCTGAGCGTGACTCGGATGTGAACTATGAGCCAAGCCGCAAAGAGCCAAAAGCTGCGACTGCAAAAGCACGTGCGGTACAAACACCATTATCGGGTCATGTACAGCAAATCGGTGTGAAAGAGCAGAACTTCAAGCAGGCAGGTGAGCTGTACCGCTCGTATACTGCCAAAGAGAAAGATGACCTGATTATGAACCTGGCTGCGGACTTAGGTGCAGTAAAAGATTCAGAAACCAAGCACATCATGTTGTCTTATTTCTACAAGGCAGATGCCGACTACGGTACACGTATGACCAAAGCGGTAAATGGCAACATCGCAACGGTCAAAGCCAAAGCAGCCCAACTTAAAGACTGATTTCGATTGGTCGATCAGGATTGGTGACTAGGGTTTAAGAATTCACCTCCGCAAAGTCCTGTAGAACTCCAAACCTTTCCTGCACCCTAGGGGGAGTTCTACAGGCACTCCGTTTTACTCATCTTATCTAATCTGAATAGAATCATTTTCGATTCATGTCTCTATTTGATTTCTGTTAGGAGTTCATCATGAAAGCTATGCAGCATGCAGTTTTAGCCAGTATTCTCGCGATAGGTTCCATGTTCGCAAACGTGGCCACCGCCAAGGAGATCTCCTCCCCCGCTAAAACTGTGGAAAATGTTCAGATGAGCTCACAACAGGAATTAGTTGCATTGTTTTTTGCCGCAGCCAAAACCGGCAATGACGAAGTGATTCATGAATTTCTAAAGTATGGTTTTCCGGTTGATGTACGCAATAGTGCCGGTTTTACCCCACTGATGATGGCGACCTATTATGGCCATCAAACTATTGTGACGACCTTGCTCAATCATGGGGCTGATCGCTGCGCCCGCGACAATAAAGGCAATACCGCATTGATGGGGGCACTGTTTAAAATGGAATTTGCGATTGCCAAACAGCTGCGTCAGGTCGACTGTGATGCCCAAGCCAAGCAGACCGGGCAAAAGACCACAGCCGAATTTGCCAAGGTGATTGGTCAGGAAAAACAGCTGCAGAAAATTATTCAAGAACAGGGGAAAACCCCAGGCCAGTTGCCGAAATAATACCCCTTATACTCTGATACTTTTGTCGCGAATTCAGCTAGCTGTACGTAAATCCTGCAATATTGCATAAAATTTTATGCTTTAATGTTGAGATAAGCACAGCGATATTTCCTTAGTTATGGCTCCAATTATCCGTTCCCTGTTAGATACTGACTTGTACAAATTCACCATGTTACAAGTGGTATTACACAAGTTTCCGCAAACGCATAGTGTCTACCATTTTCGTTGTCGTAATCTGGAAGATACAGTCTATCCACTGACGGATATTCTGGATGATCTCAATCATCAACTTGATCTGTTGTGTCAGCTCAACTTCAAAGAAGACGAGTTGCAATATTTAAGAAGTCTGCGTTTTATCAAGAGTGATTTCGTCGATTATCTGGAACTGTTTCAACTGAAACGCCGTTTTATTCAAGCCAGCATCGATAGCGAAAGTCGTTTAGACATTAAAGTTGAAGGCCCGATGGTTCAGGCGATGATGTTTGAAATCTTCGTACTGGCAATTGTCAATGAACTGTATTTTAGCCGGATCCGTAGTCCTGAAGTGCTGGCTGAAGGTGAGCGCCGTTTACAGGCGAAAATACAATTATTAAAAGAATACGATGCATCGCAACATCCACATGATCCGCCATTTTTAGTGTCGGATTTTGGGACACGTCGCCGTTATAGTTTCGAATGGCAAAAGCATGTGGTAGAAGAATTCAACAAGGCTGCACCACATGTCTTCCGTGGTACCAGTAATGTGTTATTGGCGAAAGAATTGGGAATTACCCCGATTGGCACCATGGCGCATGAATTCCTGCAAGCATTTCAGGCGCTTGACGTGCGTCTGCGTAATTTCCAGAAATCTGCGCTGGAAACCTGGGTACAGGAATATCGTGGTGATTTAGGTATTGCCCTGACTGATGTGGTCGGTATGGATGCTTTCCTGCGTGATTTTGACCTGTATTTTGCCAAACTGTTTGACGGCCTGCGTCATGACAGTGGTGATCCCTATGTTTGGGGTGACAAGGCCTATGCACATTATAAAAAACTGAAAATTGACAGCAAAACCAAAATGCTGACTTTCAGTGATGGTCTGAATCTGGAAAAAGCCTGGAAACTGCATCAATACTTTAAAGACCGTTTTCAGGTCAGTTTCGGGATTGGCACCAACCTGACCAACGACATGGGCCAAACCCCCTTAAATATCGTATTGAAACTGGTGGAATGTAACCGTCAGTCGGTGGCAAAAATTTCGGACAGTCCAGGCAAAACCATGACTGATAATGATACTTTCCTGGCTTATTTGCGTCAGGTTTTCGAGATCACTGAACCTGCTTAAGCACATTTTAGACATGAGTAATTTTAAAAACCGCTTCGCTACAGGGGCGGTTTTTTTATACAAGATGGCTTTTTAGCATGACTTATCTAAAATCCTGCTAATCATCTTAAAAGAAACCGCATAAGTGTAAAAATGAGCTGTGCTAAGATCAAAACAATTTGACCCATCATAGCCATGATAACGATGACAGCTTCAGCTTTTAATTTTGGTCTGCTGATCGAGGCAGAAGATTTAGTTCCCTATTTGGGCCATGAAAAACTTCGTATTGTCGACCTCAGCCGGGCTTCTGTGTATGAGCAGTTGCATATTCCACATGCCCTGCATTTACAACCCAAGCTGCTGGTTCGTCAGGAAGAGCATACGATGGGGCTATTGCCGGATGCAGAAGGCTTGCAGGTCCTCATTGCTTATCTGAATATTTCGCCTGAGCATCATGTGGTGGCCTATGATGATGAGGGCGGGGCATGGGCCGGGCGTTTACTCTGGAATCTGCATTGTCTGGGTTTTGAAAATACCAGCCTATTGAATGGCGGGATTCATGCCTGGCTGGGTGCAGGTTTGCCAACCTCGTCCGATCAGGAAATATTTAGCCCGGTGAGTCATTTAGTTCCTGTCAATCTCGAGCAAAAATCAGAGTTTCAGATTGGCTATGATGAATTACACCAGCTCATTGAAAATGAACAAGTTCAACTGTGGGATTGCCGCACTGAAGATGAATATACTGGCCTGCGTCTGGCAGCGCGCCGCGGTGGTCATATTCCGGGAGCACGTCATTTTGAATGGAGTACTGCCCTTAACCGGCAAAATCATTTAAAATTGCAGCCTTTACCACGTACTCAGCAGCGTCTGGAACAACTGGGCTTTGATTTGACTCAGCCGGTTGTGGTGTACTGCCAGTCCCATCATCGCTCAGGTTTGGCCTATATTCTGGGCCGTTTACTGGGCTGGAAAATTCGAGCCTATGATGGTGCGTGGAGTGAATGGGGCAATCGCCTCAATAGTCCAATCGCTACAGGGGAGGTGCCATCTTGAGCATCACATCACGTTTAAAACAACAGTTTTTTATTAAAGCTCAACGATTAGTACCGCAACATCGCCTGTCTCGTGTGGTCGGCAAAATTGCTGCCAGCGAAAACCCGATTATCAAAACGGCTGTAATTACTGTCTTTAAGGCACAGTACGGCATTGATATGTCGATTGCTGAACAGGCCAATGCCTTGAAATTCAAATCATTTAATGAATTCTTTACCCGTGCCCTGAAACAAGGGATTCGTGCAGTTGATCCAGATGCCAGCAGCATTGTTTCACCTGCGGATGGGGCGATTTCCCAGCTGGGTAAAATTGAAAATGGCGATGTGTTTCAGGCCAAAGGTCAAAAATTTACTGTAGAAGCGCTGATTGCTGACCCGCAACTGGCTGAACCCTTCAAGAATGGTGAATTTGCGACAGTATATTTGTCACCACGTGATTATCACCGTGTGCATATGCCATTTGCAGGGACTTTGACTGAAACCTTGTATGTACCGGGGGAACTGTTCTCGGTCAATCAGGTCACGGCAGAAAACATTCCGGGCCTGTTTGCTCGCAATGAACGCATGGTCTGCCTGTTTGATACTGAAATTGGCCGTATGGCAGTGGTCTTGGTGGGTGCAATGATTGTCGCTGGTATTGAAACGGTGGCTACTGGCAAGGTTAAACCTTCTGGTCGGATCGAGTTAAACCAGCATGATCTGTTCCTGGAAAAAGGTGCGGAACTGGGCAGGTTCTACCTCGGTTCAACTGCAGTGATTTTATTTGAAGAACATAAAATGCAGTGGGATGCCGCGTTCAAGGCCAATTCTTTGGTGAATATGGGTGAAGCATTGGGGCATACGGTTTAAAGATTTTAGCCTCTTGTATCCTCCCCCTTTTTCAAAGGGGGATCGAGGGGGATTAATCCTGAATGATATAAATCCTCCCTTGCGGAGTAATGCTCCTCACCCTTTTCCAAAGAGGAAAGGATACAAAAAAAGCGCCATCAGGCGCTTTTTCTCATTTAAATCTTTAGCGTTTCACCACAATCGAATCAATGCCACTGTGTTGCAAGGTCTGCTGGGCAATCAGTGCCGCATCAGCCGAGTCATAAGGGCCTGAGACCACGCGATACCAGACTTTGCCATTTTCTACGCTTCTGACCACATCAGCAGACAGGCCATTCAGAATAATTTCCGCACGGCGGGCATCGGCCTGATCCGGATCATCAAAACTGCGTACTTGCAGAATATAGCTGACCGAAGCTGCAACCGGTGCTTCGCTGACTTCTAAGCCAGGTTCAGTGCTTGCTGCAGCTTCAGGAACTTCAGGTCGAGGTGCTTCTACAATCACCACAGTATCCTGTCTTTTAGCTTCAGGTACCGCCTGTTCAGGAATCGGAGTTACTTGTTGTTGTGGCAACAAATCGTAAAAACGGTAATCCTTATTGGTGTCTTCTTCCTGGACAGATGCTGCAGTCGTTTGAGTTTTAGGCTTAACCGGTTCCCATGGCTTCCACAACATCAGTGCCATTAAAAAACTCAACACGATTAAAATGATCACGAGTGTGCCGAGCCAGGTCGGAATCAGTGGCTTTTTAGGCTTATTCGGTCTTTCAGATACACCGCGTTGCGTTTTTCCAAACACTTGGGATTTCCTCTATATGGGGTTGCCTCATAGAAAAGGCATAACAGTGGTTATGCCTGACTATTATTTCATCCTATGTGATTAAGATCCAAATGTCATTATTTAGATCAAACTGCACACCAGATTTATACTTGAGCTATTTTTCAAATAGCTGGCAGAATCTAGCCAGGTATTTTTTGAACAGCTAAAACAACAGTTTTCGTTGTGGCCTCGAGTAGAGCTTTTGTCTTGCGAGCATGCAAAACAATCTATACATGCTTACTCAAGCGAAGCTTTCGCCTTGCGAGCATGCAAAGCGGTGCTTTGCTTACATGCTCTCAGGCGCAGACACACCTAAAAGTTCTAAGCCATTACGCAATACCTGACGTACGTTCACTGATAACAGTAAACGCGCCTGAGTCAGTTCAGCATCATCACCGAGTACTTTATTGTCGTTGTACCAGCCGTGGAACAAGGCTGCCAGCTCTTTCAGGTAGTTGCCGATTTGATGTGGCTCATGGCTGTTTGCAGCACGCACCAGAATTTCTGGATAGGCAGCCAGTTTAGCCAGAACTTCAGTTTCAGCATCCAGCTCGAGTCGGGCCGCCAGAGTACGCGCTGCCGCAGCGTCAAAATTCACGCCTGTAGAGGCCGCTTTTTCTAACATACGGCAGATTCGGGCATGCGCATACTGGATGTAATATACAGCGTTGTCTTTGCTTTGCGACACCGCTAAGTCTAGATCGAAATCGATGTGTTGTTCAGATTTACGCATCACATAGTAGAAACGTGCAGCATCGTTGCCGACTTCTTTGCGCAGATCACGCAAGGTCACGAACTGACCTGAACGAGATGACATTTGTACCATCTCGCCACCGCGCCACAGGCTGACAAACTGAACCAGAAGCACCGTTAATTTCTTCGAGTCATAGCCCATCGCATCAATCGCTGCTTTCACACGTGCGATATAACCGTGGTGATCGGAACCCCAGATATCAATAATATCGGTATAGCCACGTTGTAATTTATTCAGGTGATAGGCAATGTCAGAGGCAAAGTAGGTGGTCTGGCCATTACGGCGTTTCACCACACGGTCTTTTTCATCACCAAATTCAGTCGACTTGAACCAGATATTGCCATCTTTTTCGTACAGGAAACCACGTTGATCTAAGGTTTGTAAGGCTTCTTCAATTTTGTCGGTTAATGATTCTTCGCTAAACCATTGGTTGAAAGTGACACCAAATTCGCCCAGGTCATCTTTAATATCATCCAGAATCGCTTTGAGTGCTGCCTGTAGGAAGACACGATAGCCTGTACCAATCAACGCCTGAGAATTAAAGATCAAACCATCAATGTGCTTTTCTTTGTCGCCAGACACCACCACTTTGTTGCCATCTGCATCCAGTTCAGCAGCGAATTGCACATCTTCCGGTACATCTTTATACACATCCGCAACCGGGCGGACATAAGCATCGCCATCCTGGTCAATAATGCTTTGCGCGATTTCTTTGACATAGTCGCCTTGGTAAGCATTTTTCGGGAAGACCAGTTCCTGACCATTTAACTCTAAATAACGCAGGTAAGTTGAAGTGGCCAGAATGTCCATTTGACGGCCAGCATCATTGACATAGTATTCGCGATCTACTTTGGCACCAGTCGCCTCTAAAAGATTGGCAACGGTCATGCCATACGCGGCACCACGACCATGACCCACGTGCAGGCTAGAGGTCGGATTGGCAGAGACAAATTCAACCTGAATGCGTTTGTCCGCATTGACCTGGGTGCGACCATAAGCATCTTGCTGTGCTTGAATTTGATCGAGTACCACAAAGCGCTGGTCTGCATTGAGGAAGAAGTTAATAAAACCAGGACCTGCGATTTCCGCTTTGCTGATATCTGCCACTTCAGGAAGAACAGCAAGCATTTTTTCTGCTAAATCACGCGGCTTCATACCCGCAGCTTTAGAGGCAATCATCGCGATATTTGAGGCGAAATCACCGTGTGTTCGGTCTTTGGTACGCGTCAAACTACTGCTGTTTTTCCAGTCAGATGGGAGGACACCTTCAGCTTGAAGGGATTGCACTGCATGTTCTAGAGCTGCTTGGATTGCCGTGTTCATAATCAGTCGAAAATAAATGTCGCAGAAAAACAGCAAATATAGCAAATTTCATGCTCTTTAGGTAAAAGCATTTCTAGGGAATAAAATTTATACGATCACCCCACAGATTTTTTACAATCTGGTCTTTGGGAGAATGTGATCAATCGGGTGAAAATAACATCAATTTTAATAAAAATGCACCTTCAGAAGTATAAAATTTGGCTTATATTAGTGATCTTAAAATATAGAAAAAGAGCAGTCCGTGGATTCGCAACAACATCCGACCATTATTGGCAATATTCCTAAACTTCCGGCGAAATGGGCACTGATTATTGTGCCGTTTATCTTGTCTGGTCTGATGAGTGGTATCATTTCCATGATCAATATGCTGCGCAATTTAGGCTGGATTGATGGATTCATGCCACTTTGGTTTCACAACTGGATGATTTCCTGGGCAATTGCCTTTCCAGTCGTGGTGACCTTATTACCTTTTGTCCGCAAATTTACCGGACTGCTGGTAGATATGTCAGGCCCCCAAGCACCAAAGTGATTGCTTGAAACAACGCTGACAAAGGCAGATTAATTAGATCTCAAACCGCCTGGCTCTGCTGCAGAGCCAAGCTGTGTCCAGGATAAAATGATATTTAAATCAGATGCTCCACCGCCGCCCGGATAATCCCGAGCACCAGACCGATACAGGCACCGACCACGACACCATTAACCCGGATCATATGCAGGTCGCCACCGACTTCATTTTCAATCTTGTCGATCATCTCGGTCGAATCCCATTCGTGAATGCGCTCGCTAATGAAACGAATCACTTTTTCACTGTACTGATCACTCAGATCCACCGCGATCCCGCTAAGACGTTTATTCAGCAGCTCACGTACTGAAGCATTCGAGATAATATTTTCCCCCACCTGCTGAATCGCAATTCTGAGATTCTCGGCAATACCGGAATCCGGTTTTTGCAAATCCTCTTTAATGGCATCACATAAAATCACCACGGCGCCACTGATAAAATTCAGCACTTGCGGACTATCGAGCAAGGCATCCTTGGTTTCATTCAGACGCTGGCTGGCTTCACTGTGATTGTCGGCCAGTTGCAACATCCAGTGATGTCCAGTTTCCTCAATTTTAAGCCGCCAAGGATGATCCGGGTCGGCCAGCATCGCTTCAACCCTCTGAATGACGGAATCGATACTGCGTTGCTGTACATCAATTCCGATCCAGCTCGCGCCTTTGGCCAGTTTCCAGACTCCCATTTCCTTGAACAGGTTACGGGTCAGTTCCCGGGTTTCTTCAGGATGTGAGCTCATCCAGGCATGTATCACGTCTAGTCCGCGTTGCAGTACATCCTGATGGAAATCATTTTCGAGTACGGCACGCAGCATCTCGCTGGCCAGGGTATTGATCTGGGTATTTTTGACCCATTGCACGCTATTATTCTGGATAAATCCGGCAATCTGTTCCTGCCCGACAAATTCGAAAACTTTAGGCACAGTTTGCTGGATCACCTGGGTGACCTGGGCATTATTCTGCGGATTAGCCAGCCAACGCCCCGCGGCCAGACTCAGGTCGGTATTGTCCAGACTACGCTGTACAATTTGTGGAGAAAGAAAATTTTCCTGTACAAAACGGCCCATGGACTCCGCAATACGGGCCTTGTTACGTGGAATGATTTCAGTATGGTCACGTAAAAATTTTGGAATGGGCAGACGGCCAAAGGGATTACGGAACAGTACCGTAATCGCATACCAGTCGGCCAGACCACCGACCACACCTGCTTCCGCTGAGAGCATCAAAATATGAATCAGCCAGACATACTCGGGCAGCAGTTTGGCGGCAACCATCAGCGCCAGCCAGGTCAGTACTGCAACCAGCAGGGCGATGGTCGCGAAACGTTTACTGCGTTGAAGGCTCGGGGAGATACTGTCTGTCTGCATAGATGATCCTGTCAGGAGGGATTGGCTGGTTGGGGTTGCAGCACGGCACCGGATGGACTTAAACCATATTTAGCGCCAAGTGACTGTAAAATCAAGCGGGCATCAAAGGCATCTTGCGGGGCCTGACCGGCTTTAAAGCATTCAATGGTATAGGCCACCTGAGCAGGATCCAGGGTGACAGTATAAGGACGGTCATAGAACGGGTCTGGCCAGAACCCCGGATAGCGACGGTAATAACCATATGGATAATAGCTCGGTGCCGGATAGACGATTGCCTGACGTGGCGGTTGCTGGGTACGATTACTTGGATCATTCAGCACTCTAAAGAACTGAAAGCCATTTTGCACAGTGGTCTGCGCGGCTTTGAGCAGGGTAATTTCCTCAGCCGTGCCAAAGCTCATATTGGGCCGGGCCTGAAACCCAATCCGATAGGTGTTGCTGTTGAGGGGCGTGGTACTGTAGCGGCCCAACTGATCAAAGCTTAAAGGCTTTGAGGGTGTCGTTGCACAGCCACTCAGACCCAGTACCGCAATGAGAGCCAGCCCGCAGAGGGTATATTTCATGTTCGATCTCCTGATGCAATGATCCAGTCCAGATAGCGGAGCTTAAAAACTCTTAAAAACTACTGTCTGGCTGGGTCAGGAAAGTTAATTCTTCCGCTGTCGATTCCCGGCCTAAAAGCTGGTTTCGATGCGGATAACGTCCGAAACGGTCAATAATCACTTTATGTCTTAGCTCATAGTCCAACACAGTTGGATTATCCAGCGCTTCAAACAGCTGCAATGCCACTTCATGGATACGTGTTGACTCACTGTGCATAAAGGGCATGTATAAAAAACGGCGGTAGACTGGATCAAGCGCTTGATCGAGTTTTAACTGGATCATTTCCTGAGCCAGAACCAAAGCCATACCATCTTGAGCAAAAGCACGTGGATCATTGCGATATAAATTACGGGATAACTGATCCAGGATAATAATTTCGGCCACCCGGCCTGCTGGCGTTTCTCGCCAGGTCCATAATTCGCCTTGTGCGGCCTGCCGATGCAAGACGCTAAACTTTTCAGCCAGTAAGGCATCAAAGGCTGCGCTTTTAACAAACCAGTTCGGTTCTGCGGCCGGGGAAAACCAGAAGTCTAAAAAATCTTGATAATTCATATGCTTTATTGTTTGCCTCTGCTCATTTAATTATAAAATCACAAATTTCACATGTCTTATAGGGGAAGTTTGTGTTAAAAAATTGCCAAATTAAAAATCAATAGTTTGCCTGAAAAGTAGGCGGCCTATCATGTGCCGGCCAGAAATCACGTTATACTGATTAAACTGATGATTTTAATTTAATAGTTTAGCCCCTTTAAGCGAGATTGTAATGAGTCAACCTGAACCGACTTCCCAAAATGTGTTACCGACCTGGGTAGAGTCGTCACTCATCAAAGGCATGCTGCGTGGTATTGAGCGTGAAAGCTTACGTATGCAGAGTGATGGTTTCCTGTCACAGGCAGGGCATCCGCGTGCCTTGGGTTCAGCCTTGACTCATCCACATATCACCACAGACTATTCTGAAGCCTTAATGGAGTTTATTACGCCGCCGCAGGACACGATCAAAAAAGCCTTGGACTATCTCACTGATATTCACGCGATTGTGCATCGTCATCTGGAAAATGAGGAAAAACTCTGGCCGATGTCAATGCCCTGCATGCTGGATAGCCGCGATGAAAGTATTCCGTTGGCGCAGTATGGCAGCTCGAATATCGGCTTATTTAAAACCTTGTATCGTCATGGCTTGGGGGTGCGTTATGGTCGCCGTATGCAGACCATTTCAGGGGTGCATTATAACCTGTCTTTCCCGGATCATCTGTTCGAAGCCTTACAGCAGCAGGAGCAGGATGAAGCACTCAAGGACTTAAGCCTGCAGGATTATCGCAGCCACCGCTATATGGGGCTGATCCGTAACTTTATTCGTCTGACCCCACTGGTGATGTTCCTGGTCGGTGCCAGTCCGGCAGTCTGCCAGTGCTTTATGACCGGTCGTGATCATCATCTATTGCCCTTGGTAAAAGGCACCCTGTATACCCCTTATGCGACAGCATTGCGTATGGGACGATTTGGCTACCAGAACTCAGCCCAGAAACAGCTCGGCATTCACTATAATAACTTGCAAGACTATCTAGAAGGACTGCAAAAAGCAGTCAAAACGCCGTATAAACCCTTTAGTCGTCTTGGACTAAATGCAGCAGATGGCCAGCCGACTCAGATCAATGATCATGTGCTGCAAATCGAAAATGAATATTACAGTCTGGTACGTCCGAAGCAGGTGCCACAAGAGGGTGAAACCCCATCTCAAGCACTGGAAAATCGCGGGATTGCCTATGTCGAGCTGCGTGCAGTCGATGTCAATCCATATAGCCCGATTGGCATCAATGAAGACACCGCCGGCTTCCTGGAGGTGGTGGCCTTGTATTGTTTATTGCAGGACAGTCCAGCACTTTTCAGTGAGGAGCAGGAGATCATTGAGCAGAATCAGACCGAAGTGGTAAATCGTGGCCGTGCGCCGAATGCTGCAATTCTGGCAGATGGTCAATGCTATCCGATTGAAGACTGGTGTGCCATACATCTGCAACGCATGCAGCCTCTGGCCGAGCTGCTCAATCAGACCTATGCAACCGACCTGTATAGCAATGCCATGAAAATGATGCAGATTCGGGTTGATGAAGTTGATGCGACTTTATCTGCCCTGGTGGTGGGCGATACACGCACTCAAGGCAGTATGTGGCACTTTGGCCAGCATCTGGCTCAGCAACATAGCAGTGTTTATGAAGCACATCAGCTCAGCCCGGAAACACTGGCTTATTTTGAAGAAATGTCACAAAAGTCATTGCAGCAACAACAGCAACTCGAGCAAGATAGCAGCGTCAGTTTTGCTGATTATTTAGCCCAATATCGATAAAAAATAAGAGGATTCACCATGCAATGGGGTTATCGCTTCGTGAGTGGTATGTTATTTTTGGCTGCTGTCATTGGAATGGCATTTGCCTTATATCTTGAGCATGTACAAGGCCTGGTGCCTTGTCCACTCTGTGTGTTTCAGCGTGTGGGATTAATTGGACTGGGGATCATCTCACTCATCGCATGTCTGCATAACCCTAAATCCAATATCATGAAGCGGCTCTATGCCTTGCTAGGTTCGCTGAGTATTTTATGGTCTGTGGGCGTCGCTGCCCGGCATGTCTGGTTACAGAATCTGCCACCGGATCAGGTGCCGAGCTGTGGTCCTGGCCTGGAATACTGGCTGGAAACCTTGCCAATGCAGTCGGTATTGCAACAGGTACTCAATGGTTCTGGCGAGTGTGCCACCATTGACTGGATTTTCTTGGGGCAATCTTTGCCGGTCTGGTCTCTGATCTTCTTTAGTATTTTATTGCTGGTCAGTCTATGGCAACTGCTGCGCAAATATAAAACTGCACCGGTTAAACGGCTCAGAGATAAATATTAATAAGTTCGCATTAACAAGCCCTCAATTGAGGGCTTGTTAATGCGCTGAAAGTTAAGTCAGGGCAATACCTTCCAGACTTTCCAGATCAATTGTATATTCACGAATTTGATCAAAGGCTTCATCTTCTACACTTGGATAGAACCAGCGTGCCACCTGTTCGGCGACCAGCGGATGATATTGAATCTCGAAATGGTTCAAGCCATAGAAAATAGCCTTGTGGGCATCCGGAACTTTGAGCTGGAAACGCGGATTGGGATGCTCGCCCAAAGCGCTTTTGATACTGACCAGATAGTCGCCAATCACGTGCAGGGTCTTGTTTTTGCGGTTTTCAAATTCGATCGTACCTGCAACCAGATAGGTGTCGATATGCGACGGGATCGGGGCAGGTTTACGGTTGTCATCCATAAAGCCGATCCGAAGCGCATTATGCTCCCAATCATCATCACGGACGCTGCCATGGCGTAAATCCAGAATTCCATTACTGCGAATATTGACCAGATGACCAATCAGCCGGATCAGCGGGAAATGTCCAAGTTTGTCCTGCAAGCTAAACCCAAAACGTTCCAGAACAGCACCATGATGTGGTGAGCCGAGACAGACCAGATTCTCCACCATATTGATCCAGCCATACATATTCTGCTTGCCATAAAACAGCGCACTACGAGAGACCAGACCCCCCATGCTATGCCCGATCAGGTCAATACTGGTAATTCTCGGATTGCGAGCGACCAGATCCTGCAAGGTATTGGCCAGACTGCGGCCATTGGCTGAAATTCGCCGACCAGTATTGTAATTCAGATACAGCATGGTATTGCGGTCGCGCTGGGCCAGTAATTTTTCTCCAATCCCTTCATATTTGCGATTTGACCAGTCTAAATGGTTCATGCATAAGCCATGTACAAACAGGGTAATCCGTCCGCTCAGCTCACCATTTTGCAATGAGCCATAATGATCATAGATCACCATGGGCAAGGCCAAAGGGTTTTGATATTTCAGCAGATAATCCCCAATAATGCCATTTAAGGCACTGACCAGAAAATGCAAGGAAGGCGTCAGCGGCTTATTATGCAGTTTGGGAAAACGTTCAATAATCTGGCGTAGACCGGGTGCAATCAGGGTATTGCCATAATGAAACAGCATGTCATAGGACATTTGATAGAGCCGGGCAATCGACGGAATATTCTGAATTTTTTGTGAATTATTCTCACTTAGACCAAAAATACTCATTAAAATTTCACGCTGAATACTCTTGATCAGTTCCTGAATCACGTCGTTAAAGCGCGTTGTCACCAGCTGCGCCAGACCTTCCAGTACATCGGCCTGACTCGGTGGGGTTCGGTCCCAGCGACAATAGGTTTCATGTAACGGTGTCAAACTTGGCATCTGATGCTGTCCTTTCAATGAGCCGCATGATTTGTCATCTTTCTTTTTAAAGAACTTCGCGGTATAAATTCTTTTTCTTGTCGAGTTTCCAGATATTGAGGGCCTCATTCTAAAATAGCGAGAATTACAGAATACTTCTGGCTTTTTTGTCAGACAATTTAAGTAATTAACGGGTCTTATAATGTAGTGTACTTCACATTTTTTAAATTAAATTTTGATGATGAATGGGTTTTTTGTTGGTAGTTCATGAATATTATTTATTTGCATGGCTTTAAAAGTAATGCGCACTCGATCAAGGGGACATTGCTGCAACACTACTGTGCAAAATACTCCGGGGTTCAGGTGCATTTGCCTGATTTAAATATGTCGCCACTGGCTGCGATTCAGCAGCTTTCCGAGCAGATTCAGTCAATGCAAGATGTGGCGCTGGTGGGCAGCAGTCTCGGCGGATTCTATGCGACATATCTGGTCGCACAGCATGCTGTGCCTGCTGTACTGATTAATCCGGCAATGCGACCATGGCAATTGTTTCGTGAACTGTTTGACGAGCAACTGCCTTTGCAGGTGCATCCGAACTGGTGTCTGGATGATGCAGATCTGCTGCAACTGCAACAATTGGCCCTGCCAGTTGCACAAGATGCAGACAAAATGCTGGTTCTGCTGCAACAAGGCGATGAAGTTTTGGATTATCGTGAAGCACATCGTTATTATAGTGCTGCGCGTCCCCCTGCAATGCTGATGACCGAAGCGAATGGCAGTCACGGGATGGATGATTTTGCGGAGAAAATTCCGCTGCTCTTACAGTTTTTGTTGGACTGCATAAAAAAGGAAACCGAATAACGTGTCTCAATATACGGCTCAATCTCTTGAAGTTTTATCTGGTCTGGATCCGGTACGTCGTCGTCCGGGCATGTATACCGATACCTCTCGTCCGAACCATCTGGCGCAGGAAGTGATTGATAATGCTGTCGATGAGGCCTTGGCCGGACATGCCAACAAGATTACCGTCACGGTCTGTAAAGATGGTTCATTATCTGTCGAAGATAACGGTCGTGGTATGCCAGTCGATATTCATCCCGAATATGGTCAAAGTGGTATTGAAATCATCATGACCAAACTGCATGCCGGTGGTAAGTTCAGCACCGATAACTACCAGTTTTCCGGTGGTTTGCATGGCGTGGGGATTTCAGTCGTTAATGCACTTTCGACCCGTGTAGAAGTTGAAGTTCAGCGTCAGGGCAACCTGTATAAAATGGCCTTTGAAAATGGTGAGCCGGTTGCACCTCTTGAAGTGCTGGCAGGCAAGGCGCCTAAACGTGCCTCGGGAACTACGGTACATTTCTGGCCTGAAACCAAATACTTCGATTCACCCAAATTTGCCTTAAAAGCTTTAAAGCATAATCTCAAAGCCAAAGCGGTTTTGGCTGCGGGCTTACAGATCAATTATATTGACCAGATCAATGACGAAAAGATCAGCTGGCAGTTTGAAAATGGTCTGGTCGACTATTTGATGGATGAGCTTGAGGATCGTGAAATCATTCCTGCACCGGCTTTTGTTGCAACAGGTGACGCTGAGCATGCTAGTGCCGAGTTTGCGATTTGCTGGAATGTAGAAGGCGGCGATAGCATTCAGGAGTCCTATGTCAACCTGATTCCGACCGCGCAGGGCGGTACCCATGTCAATGGTTTACGTTCAGGCGTGACCGATGCCATGCGTGAATTCTGTGAGCTGCGTAATCTGTTGCCGCGTAATATGAAACTCTCTGCGGAAGATGTCTGGGATGGTGTCAACTATATTCTGTCGCTGAAATTCCAGGAGCCGCAGTTCTCGGGACAAACCAAAGAGCGTCTGTCGAGTCGTGAAGCCTCAGGTACGGTGCAAAATATTGCCAAAGATGCATTTGCACTCTGGCTAAACCAGAATTCTGATATCGCGATGCAACTGGCTGAAATGGCCATTTCCAAAGCGGGTCGCCGTTTAAAAGCCGCGAAAAAAGTAGAACGTAAAAAAATTGTGGCCGGTCCAACCTTGCCGGGTAAATTATCCGACTGTGTTGGACATGATCTGGATCAGTCGGAACTGTTTATTGTGGAAGGCGATTCTGCGGGTGGTTCTGCCAAACAGGCGCGTGATAAAAACTTCCAGGCGATCATGCCCATTCGCGGTAAAATTCTAAACACTTGGGAAGTCTCTTCGGATGAAGTTTTGGCATCGCAAGAAGTACATAACATCGCGATTGCGATCGGGGTCGATCCGGGTTCAGATGACCTGTCAGAACTACGTTATGGCAAAATCTGTATTCTGGCCGATGCCGATTCCGACGGTCTGCATATTGCAACTTTGCTCTGTGCCCTGTTCGTCAAGCATTTCCCAACCTTGGTGGAAGAAGGGCATTTATTCGTTGCCATGCCGCCCTTGTATCGGATTGATGACAACAAAGACGTGCACTATGCCCTGGATGATGACGAGCTCAATGGTATTTTGAAAAAATGCAAAAGCAAAAATCCGCAAATTACCCGATTCAAAGGTCTGGGCGAGATGAATGCCAGCCAGTTACGTGAAACGACCTTAGATCCAAATACACGCCGTTTGGTGCAGCTGGATTTGGATGATAGTCATTTTACCGCAGGTTTACTGGACAAGTTACTTGCGAAAAAACGTGCCAGTGACCGTAAGGAATGGTTAGAGCAAAAAGGCAATCTGGCAGATATTATCGTGTAATAGCTCTCTTTTTTAGATCAAGAGCCCGCAACTGCGGGCTTTTTGCTGGCTTGAATCTAAGCCCTATTTTTTCGATCTGAGCACTGACATTTTTATATCTGAAACCGATTAATTCTCTACTTTTAAGAAAACTCCTGCCGCTGAAACATTATGCCCAAAGCCACAACCTGAATCACCACTATTCTGCTTAAGCACTGCACGATTTCCGAGTTTGGCATCAAAGCCGAAAGAGATATCGATTTTGCAGTCTTCAGAGCGATATTGTGCCTGTGTTTTATTCAGTGGCATCGTGGTATTAAATCCACCTAGATTTGGTCCATAAATCAAACTGCGTAAGCCCATATAGAGACCTTCATATTCGATCACATAATGTTGCTGCTGTTTGACAATTTTCAGCGTACTCCAGGCACCAAAACCGGCATGCTGTACATAAGTACCTGCAAGTTGAGTGTCCTTTTTAGGCGGAGGAAGCTGTTTTAAATTAAACTGACTACTTTTAGCATCGGGGTAAACGGAGAACCAGGCACGTGCCCATTGAGGCTTGCCAAGTTTGCTATAGCTTAAACCCACATTATTAAATGCTGTTGTAATGGCTTGTTCAGAGAAAGAGGTTTTAGCTTCATCCCGGTTCATTTCACAAAAAGATGACCAGGCAGCTTGTTGCTTAAATTGTGCTATGGCCTGTTGATAGTGTTTTTGATCATAGAATTTTTTGCCATTATTGGTGTAGCTCTTCACTTTACTGCAGCTTGTACGAAGTTCTTTTTCAAAATCTGAATCGGCAAAAGTTAGTGTACTTAAAGTTAAAATACCAATACAACATAGAGATTTATACATTGTTTTACTCTGGACGACTTTGATCTGAATAAAACATAGCCAGCTTTGGAAGTAAATAGAGTGTCTGTTTCGATACCAGTTTAATAAAAGAGAGGCCGGTCTAAATAACAGGAGATTTAAAGAGCCGTTACTTCGGCCTGCTCCAAATTCAGTTGTAATAGCACCAGATCGCGCCATTGACCAAACTTTTGTCCAACTTGCGGCATATAAGCACTTTGCACAAAGCCCAGTTTTTCATGCAGGCGAATCGACAAGATATTTTCTGAATCAATCGCTGCGACCATGATATGCAATTGCTGTGCTTGAGCCTCTTCAATTAAATGCTTTAATAAGATAGAACCCAGACCTTGTCCTGCATAATCCGGATTTAGAAAAACTGAATGTTCTACCGTGTGTTGAAAGCCTTGAATACTACGAAACTGGTCATAGCAGGCATAGCCAGCAACACGCTGATCTCGTCTATCTTCAACCACAAAAACTGGGAAATTTTGATTCTTCAACTGCTTAAACCAGATTTTAAAATAGTTCAAATCAAAGGCTGTTCTGTTCCAGGTCGCAGTGCCATGTAGCACTTCTTGATTATAAATCTCGAGGATGGTTTCAAGATCATGCTCGGTGGCATGTCGAATTTGAAAATGATGCATATTTTTGTTCTAGTTTGGCTTGAATAAGGGATGAAAAAAAGCAGAACCGAAGTTCTGCCTTTGATCATACAACAATTAGAAGTGATACTTCACAAGTGCACTGACATCATGCTGATCAATATTTGTACCAAACTTGTTATTCCAAACTGAATGTTCAACACCCACATAAAGCTTAGTCTCTGGAGAAATGTGTTTACCCACATTCCATTTGTATTGAGACGTCCAGTTTAATTCGCTTTTATGATTAGGACCTTCAGCAGTTGACCAATCCAGGAAAGCATCTGCCAGGAATTCTTCACCGCCAATTTTAAATGGCACGGCATAGGTAATGGTCATTTGATAATCATCTTCTTGCAGATCATTTTCAGCTTTGTAGAAGTTGATGGTTGCATAGTTGGTATAAGGGATCGCTAAATTAAAACCAATACCATATAGGTAGTTGTTAAAGCCTTCGCCACCTTCCCAAGTGGTCGCAACCAGCACGTCCTGAATCGGGCCAAGTTCAAGCTTATTACCCGTTACTGCACCTAGGCTTAGACGTGGTGCAACTTCGAAGTAGGTTTCATTACCATCTGGATCATTATTGGTACGATCCGCAAAGGCAAAGAAATCACCATATTTAAAACCGGCTGCATATTCAGCAGTAACTGTTGTTTGATCAAGCTTTTCATCTTGAGTGAGAAATGGTGATTTATAGTTTTCACCATAAAGACCTGTAATGCTAAAGTCCTGCCAAACTGGTTTTGCTTGAGCAAATGCTGCAGTTGAAGCCAATGCACAAAGTGCCGCAAGTTGTGTAAATTTCATTTAAATCTATCCCCCCGAGAAAGCAGAATAAGCATACAGATTAATAAGTAAAAATAAAGTTAAAAGTGATCGCTGACTTAAATATATTTCAGCCCCCATGAGTTGAATGAAGACGATCATCTTCCTCAGTTTTCATTGCCTTTTGCTGATATTTCTCTAAATTATTATTTTTTAAATAAAGTTGAATATGTAGCGTCTTAAAAGACTGAATGTATAACTAGAAATATAAAATCACTTCAATTCAGGATGATGAGTTTAGAAAACCAGTAAAAATAGGGGAATATACAGATTGTTTAGTAATTAATTTGAGCCTGAGGCTGAATAGCTTTGTTCTGTTTGTGTAATGAGGTTAGTTCTAAAATCTCAAATGACGGTCGTTTTATAAGCCTATTCTCAGCGTCGTAAAATAAGAGTGATCGGTCTTATATTTCAATTGAAAATCATTTTTGCAGTTTATTATTTTCGAATGACGAAAGAGTATTTTTCCCGGTTCTGCAAAAGCAACTAAATAATGATAAAGCAAATGATCTTTTTTAGCCTGTAAGGCTGACTAGATACACATCTTATAAGAAAAATTATTAGATAAAAGTGAGCTAATTTCGATAAAAAATACTTTTAATTCCTCTTTTTTTAGGTTTCCTGGTCGAGTGTTATTTAAGCGATTCATCTGCTTGGCCAAAAAATTATTTCAAATTAAATCGTGTGAAAGGTTGTGAAATTTCCGTTTGAAAAATCCTGCATTTTTGAGCTGAGTAAGCAGTTGTCACAATGGATTATTCTTTTGCTAAAAAACCAAAATATCACTTGCATATTTCCAAGATACAGCCGATATTCAAGATATAAGGACACGGTTCTGCAGACTCAAAAATGTGTTCATCTTCAAAGTGGAGGGTGTAATTCCAATCATTTGAAGAAGTGAAATGCGATGCGAAACAGCAAGCTACAAACGTGCCAAGATAAAAATTTTTGCACTCAAAAAGTTACAAAGATTGAGGATGGTAATTTATGAATATTGAACTTCGTACAGATAAACACATTCAGAATAGCGAGCGTTTAATTGATTATGTACGTGAAGAATTAAATCAAGAATTCCAGCGCCATAGCGAGCGTATTACTCATTTTTCAGTCCATCTCAGTGATGAAAATGGCGCCAAAGGCGGTGATGATGATATTCGCTGCATGATAGAAGCGCGTCCTGCAGGGTTAAAACCCGTGGTCGTCAATCATCGCGCTCACAATGTGGATACTGCCATTCGTGGTGCGATTGACCGGCTAAAACGCAGTCTGGAACATGTGATTGAGAAAAAAGACAATGTTCGTCCTGGTGCCTTAGCACTGGCAGATACAGATACTGCAGCAGAGATTGACGAGTAATGCTGACCGATTTTAAAAAGCCCTGCGGGGCTTTTTTTGTATGAAACAAAAATATAATAGTGAGAAGCGCAACAAAGCCGCACGTTATTCGGCATAATAGTCGAAAACGAATGAAAGTGAGCTCCATCATGTTAACTGCGCAACAACAAATTTTTGTGCAAGCACTCGAAGAATTAAATCTGGATCAGGTAAAGCAGCTTTTGGCAGATGGACTCAATCCAAATTTTATTGATCATGACAAAGGCCCTGTAATTTCGGTCTGGTCAGATGGTTTATTTAAATGGTGGGAAGAGGTATGCGAGTTATATGAAGCCGGCACACCACTTTCAGCTGAAGAAAAACAGGCACGATTGGCTGTACATTTACAAATTCTGGAAGAATTGATCCAGGCCAAAGTGAATTTGCATCTCTGGGATGCAGAAGAAATTTATGGCCCATTATGGGATGCTGCAAGTGCCGCATGTGCACCTGCCGTGCAGCGTTTACTCGATGAAAAAGTTGATCCAAATAGCAAAGATGAAGATGGCATGACCATTTTATCTTCGATCAGTGACCTGTTCTTCGATTGTGATTTTGATGAAATTAACTGGTCAGAAGCCTTGGATGAAGAAAAACAGACGCTAGAACTCCTGCGTAGTCATGGCGCAAAAATGAGCAAAGAACTGGGTTAAATTTTAATAAAGAGCACCAAGATGACAATATTAAAAACTTTGGGTTTAATTGCACTGACTGGTTGCAGTGCATCACTTTTCGCAGCAGATTTTGAATTTGATCGACCAGGTGAAGGTCTGAGTACAGGCATTACCCCGGTCGGAAATGTTGCCTGGGAGCAAGGTTTGCCCACAGCCCGCTACAGCAAGTCGGGCGAGAAAACGGTAACGACACTGAATGCAGATATGTTGTTACGTACCGGACTTAGTGATGGTCTGGAGTTGCGTCTGGGCTGGGAAGGCCCTGTCTGGTCACAAGTCAAATCCAACGGTCAGACGAATGAAAATGATGGTCTGGGCGATGTCAGTATTGGTCTGAAAAAAGCCATTGATCTGGATGATGACAAACTGAGTCTGGCCTTGCTGGCCGAAGCAGTTATTGCGACAGGCAATGCCGGTTTCAGTAATGAAGAAGATATTTACAGCCTGGGTTCTGTCGTATCGTACCAATATAATGACTTGGTCAGTACCGCATTGACTATGCGTTATGAATGGCAGGACAGCAATTGGGCCATAGCTGCGATTCCATCGATCGGCTACCAGATCACCGATCGCTGGTCAGGCTATTCGGAACTGATTTACCGTAAAGCTGAAAGCATCGATAATGAATACGCGCTTGGCACTGGGGTAATGTATGCACTTAATGACCGGGTTCAGCTGGATGCCAGTGTGGGAGTTGATCTGGACGGTGCAGAGCGAAGCTACTTTTCAGGTTTAGGCGTATCCTTCTTATTCTAGGACACTCCAGTTTCGTGATGATCAGAAACCCGCAATTCCAGAGCTGGGGCAAAATACTTGCCCCGGTCATCTTGGGAAGCTTCGTGTTTAGCAGTCCAGCTCAGGCCGAAACAGCGCTCTTGTCTGCCGAGCAGGCTTTTCCTGTTCATGTGATTTCTACCAGTCAGCAACAGGCTGAACTGAGCTGGCAGATTCCGGATAACTATTATCTGTATCAGCATAAAATTGAAGTGCGGCAGGGCAATCAGCCTGTATTGCTTGAATTACCGCCTGCTAAAGATCTGTATGATGACAACTATGGGCATACCCAGGTGTATTATCAGCAGTTAAAGTTTCAGATTCCGACGCAGGCCAACCAGTCCTATCAGGTGAGCTGGCAGGGCTGTGCCAAAGACCGAATCTGTTATCCGCCGCAAAGTATTCAGTTCAAGACAGATCTGTCAGGTCTGGTGCAATTTGAAGCTGCCGGCCCAGGAAGCAAGCGCTTACTTGATCTAAACGGGTCATCACTACAACACAATACCCTGTTTAATACAGCGGCTTCCTCAGAATCTACAGCGGATGCATTTTCTGCAACCTCTAGCGGGCAACCCGCAGTCGGTGCGGCACAAGACCAAAAATGGTCAGCTCAATTGCTTGAACGCTCTTTGGGTTATGGACTGTTACTGTTCTTTGGCTTAGGAATCTTGCTGGCTTTTACCCCATGTTCCTTGCCGATGCTGCCGATCCTGACCTCGCTGATTGTACGGGACAGCAAAGGTGTCAAAGCCTGGATGATCGCCCTGACTTTTGTCAGCAGTATGGCCGCGGTCTATGCGGTGCTGGGTTTAATTGCGTCTTCGGCCGGCCTGAATTTCCAGCGTTGGTTGCAGCAACCCGGTACCCTGATTGCGTTTAGTGTGTTGTTTGTCCTGTTTGCCCTGAATCTGTTTGGACTGTTTGAAATCAAACTGCCACAACGTCTGGTTCAGCGTCTGGATCGGGCTCAGGCCATGCAGCAGGGTGGTAGTTTGGTCAGTGCTGGAGTCATGGGCATGATCTCGGCGCTGCTGGTCGGGCCATGCATGACCGCACCGTTGGCGGGTGCACTCTTGTTTATTTCCCAGACCCAAAGCCAGTGGCAAGGTGCCTTGCTGCTATTTACCCTCGGTTTTGGCATGGGCACACCTTTACTGTTGGCCAGTATTTTGGGTGCACGGGTACTACCTAAAGCCGGGCACTGGATGAATCAGATCAAAGTGCTCTTTGCCTTTATCATGCTGGCGCTGGCACTGTATTTTATTCGCCCACTGATTTCAGAAGCGACTTTACAGTGGTTATCCTTAGGCTTGGGCATGGTCTTTGTGACCTATGTACTGTTCCGGATTTTCTGGCATCGTACCAGTCTGAGGTGGTTGTATATCCTGTGTCTGGTGATAGCGCTGCCTTATATCAGCTATAGTCAATATCAGCATAGTCAGCGGTTTTTTGTTGAGCAGTCCAGTACAGAAGCCCAGTGGCATGTGGCACGCAGCGCAGCAGAATTTCAACAGATTTTGAATACAGCACCGCAAGGACAAAAGATCGTGATTGATGTCTATGCTGACTGGTGTGTTGCTTGTCAGCCGATTGAACATCGTATTTTAAAATCTGCACAGGTACAGCAGGCTCTGGCACCTTATTTCCTGATCAAGCTGGATTTAAGCCAATACAATGCCTCGCATCAAATGCTGTTAAATCAATGGGAAATTCTGGGACCACCAACCTATTTATTTCTGAATGAGCAGCAGCAGGAAATTCGCGGTTTACGTTTGACCGGTGCTTTTAGCGAAGCAGAATTGCTGGCCCAGCTGCAACGTCTGGCTCAAAGCTCAACTCCATAATATTCATAATCATCGAAAAAGCTGAACCCGTTTAAGAAACCTGCATCTGTGCAGTCACCGGCTCAGCATAGGCTTTGACCCGATTACGTCCACCGGCTTTGGCCTGATAAAGCGCCTGATCGGCCTGACTGAGTAGCTGTTGTGGACGTAACTCGGCTTTGGAAATAGCAATTCCGAAACTGGCAGTCACCGGAATCGGCTCACCTTCATCACTCATCATCTGTAATTGCTGAATCGCGCTGCGGCAGCGTTCTGCTACTTGTTTGGCTTTTTCCAGACTGGTATTTTTCAGCACCAAAATGAACTCTTCACCGCCAAAGCGGCCCACCACATCACTTTCGCGTAACTGTTGGCTCAATACAGCACTGACTTCAACCAAGGTTTCATCGCCCTTATGATGACCATACAAATCATTAATTTTCTTAAAGTGATCCAGATCTAAGAGAACCAGGGCGTAATGGGGTACAGCCGTAGCATTGAGCTGATCCAGACATTGATTGATACTGCGCCGGTTAAACAGGTTGGTGAGCGGATCAATCTGACTGAGCTGCTTGATGAGTTCTTCACGATGACGCCATTGGCTGAGTAAAATTTCAAATAACACCATGCATACAGCTAAAATTGGGACAATGAAATACAGCATTGAAAACAGCCAGAAAGCATTATAAAAATGCTTGTCCTGAATGTTGAATAAAGGAGAATAAGGCAATTGCTGACTGAAGCTCAAATAAGCGCAACCGCCTAAAAAGAGCGAGGCTGGAATCAGCATGCTATAAACCAGCCTGCGATGAAACAGCACCAGTCCCACCATAATTAAACAGACATAGGATGTGGTGGCCACAGGACTGATCACCCCCACGACATAGGCATCACGGCACAGCGAAATCACAAAAGTACCAACTGCCAGATAGGGCAAATAACGTTCCACCAGAGGATTGCCCTGAAATTTATAACAGGGATAAATCAGTGCCAATAAAATCACTAAAAAGCTGCTGTTCAGGATAACTTGGGTATGAACCCGTTCTAACTGAACATATTGCCAATACTCTGGATTGAATAAAACAAAGATATCCCAACCGAGCCAGGTCAGATGTACGCCGCAGCCCAAAGCCAGCATCAGGATGCACTTTTTGAGAATACTCCAGTTCATCACGACTTCATCTTCGACCAGATATTTCGTGATTCTGTGTTTGATTATTTTTTGTAATACAGGCGATATTCGCTTCATGTTGTCGGTCTGACTTAAATTATTATGGCAACTTTTTAAGATTTATTGACTGTTTATAGCTTTATTTACATAAGATAACATAAGTTTTAACGCTTGATAAACCACAATATTTAAGGCGTCTGCAAAATAGGAATTTCTAATATTAAAGCTGGTTTTGTTCTAAATTCAGAATGATGTGTTTTATCTGTGCTAATTATTTCATGCAACCTAAGCCTTAAAATGGCTGCATTAGTTAGATAGCCCCATAGATGAGAGCGAAGCCATGAAAGTTTTACAGATTGATTCCAGTATTTTAGGCGATGCCTCTATTTCGCGTCAGCTGACTCAGGCGTTGGTGAGTCAGTTACAACAAAAACATGCTCAGGCCATCGAGCTTGAATATCTCGATCTTGCTGCGCAGCCGATTCCACATCTCACGGCTGAAATTTTAATGGGTCAGAATGCAGAACAGACTGCATTAGGCGAAGACATCCTGCAACAGTATTTACAGGCAGATATCGTGGTGATTGGCGCGGCCATGTATAACTTTGGCTTACCATCGACCTTAAAAGCCTGGATTGACCGGATCTGTGTGGCGGGACGTACGTTTAAATATACCGAACAAGGCCCTGTCGGTCTGGCGGGCAATAAAAAAGTATATATTGCCAGCAGCCGTGGCGGAGTTTATGGGGAGCAAAGTCCTGCCGATTTTCAGGAAGCTTTTTTGAAAACCGTGTTTAACTTTACCGGCGTAACCGATATTGAAGTGATTCGTGCTGAAGGCGTGAACATGGGCGAAACGATCAAGGCACAAGCCTTAGAGACGGCACTGCAGCAGGTTCAAGCCATCTAAATATCCAAAAATAACTCAAAAGGTCAGCCTATGCTGGCCTTTTTTATAGGGGTGAACAGTGATTAATCTCGATCCAGACGGTGCGCGAAGGCTGCCAGATCGCTCAGCGCCTGTTGGGCTTCCTCAAACCAGGCACTGAACATCTGAAAGTTATGCCACATGCCGGTATACAGTTTAAATTCCACATCGACACCCGCCTGTTCGGCTTTTTCCTTAAAACGACTGGCATCATCCAGTAGAATTTCCTTGGAACCGACCTGAATATGAGTTGGGGGCAAGCCGCTTAAATCGGCGAAAAAGGGCGAAACTTCCGGATCACCCCGATCGATGGCACGCGGGACATAATATTCAATGCCAGTTTCAACTGTTTCCAGAGACAGCAGGGCATCATGTTTCTGGTTATAGCGCAACGATTCACTGGTCAGGGTCAAATCCAGCAAAGGAGACAACAGAATCAAACCACTCACTTGTGGGAGGTTTTCTTTTTGTAATTTGAGCGCCAAGGCCAGCGCCAGATTGGCCCCACAAGAATCACCGGACAGGATGATATCTTTGGCCTGAACGCCTTGATCGAGCAATAAGTTATACACATCAAACAAGGCTTCCAAGGCCTCTGGATAGGCAGATTCCGGTGACAGCGGATAATCTACATGCAGTACCTGCATCTGGGTTCGAGCCGCAATTTGAGTCATAAAGGCACGATGGGTATTTAAAGAGCCTAAATAAAATGCCCCGCCATGAATATGAAAAATCAACTGGGTCGACTCTTGCTGCGGCTTAATTTCCTCTGCGCGCAGACCCGCCAGACGTAGCGAACGAATTTGTACGGTTTTGTCTTGTGGAAAGAGTTTGCACATCTGCTCCAGTGCAATGCGCATTGAACTCGGTGGAAGATTGAATCTGCTCGGGGCACGAATGACTGTCTTTAAGATGCTTTCTGTAATTAATTGTTTTGTTAACGGGCTTATCTTCATTTTCCTTCCATCTTTTTGTGCTTTTATTGATCATGTAGATTATTTACCAACCATATTTACAAGGTTACACTAAATAGTCACAGCTAAAAATTGAAAAATTGTTGTGACTTTTTAATACTACAGAGGTCTATTTTCAGACTAAGGAAATGAAGAAAAATGAAAAAAATAGCGCTTATGTTAGGACTACTAGGCTTATCTGTACTGGCAAATGCCGCAGATCCTTTAAATGGCACGGTTTGGAAAACCATTGATGATAAAACCAAGCAGCCTAAGGCCATGGTTAAATTTACTGAACAAAAGAACGGTACGTTGTCAGCAAGTATTCAATCTGTGTTAACACCAGGTGAAGAAAATGCCTGTACCAAGTGTGAAGGTCCGTACAAGAACAAGTCACTCAAAGGCTTGACCATTGTGAAAGGTCTTAAGAATTCAGGTGGTACCAGCTATGACAGTGGTTCAATTCTGGATCCGCAATCTGGTAAAACTTACAAACTAAAAGGCCAACTGGCAGATGGTGGCAAGAAACTTGAGCTTCGTGGCTTTATTGGTGTGGCAGCATTAGGCCGTAACCAGACTTGGGTTCGTGCAAACTAATCCAGTTCGAGAGAAAGATAAAAGCCTGACTGCTGTCAGGCTTTTTTGTATGGATTATTTAGAATAATAATTAATTACTTAAGGTGCGATAAGCCGCATCATCAAAACCGGCAATAAAACCTGTGGGCGTGGCCAAGATCGGACGTTTAATTAAACTGGTATGAGTGCTTAATGCGGCAATTAAAGCATATTCACTGGACAGCGCCGTTTGCTGCTGTTCTTCAGTCAGTTTGCGCCATGTGGTTCCTTTTTTATTTAATACCACATCCTGACCCAGCGCATTCAGCCAGACTTTAATGGTATCAGCATCGATGCCCTGTTTCTTATAGTCATGAAATTCATAGCTCAACCCCAGCTCAGTCAGTAGGTCAAAAGCTTTTTTCATCGAATTGCAGTTTTTAATCCCGTAAATTTTTAACATATTCGCCATCTAACACATCTTAAATCATGGCCTAGCTTAACCAAATTCGCAGCAGTCGACCATGCAAAATAGAATGATTAGAAAACAATTTAAAATAGGGAGGCAGAATCGTCATCAAAATGACATCAATGCGCTTTAAAATGATTAACCAGAAAAACAACAATAAAAAAAAAATAATTTTAGGTAGTGGAAATAGAAAACCCGCATTTAATCATCCTGATCATGCGGGTCTCAATTCAACGTCCATTGTCACATCCATGAAAAACAAGCTAAATGTTTTAGTTTGTTTTATTTTCTTCCTACGGCGTCCTGTCCTTATGTTGTCATCCTGACATGTCCCTGTGCCGTGAGGCTATAATGCTCTGTTATGACATCGAGATAAACCCAAAAAATACGTCATGTCATGTAAGCAATAAGCCTTAATTGAGTGAACAGGTGTGCACTCAATTGATAGGTATCTTTTTATAGTTTGTAGTCGATGATCACTGGGGCATGATCGCTAAACCATTGTTCCTTATACACCCAGGCATTGACGGTACGCTCTTTCCAGTCTGGTGAGCAGGCCTGATAATCAATCCGCCAACCGACGTTCTTGGCTCGGGCTTGTCCGCGGTTTGACCACCAGGAATACAGTTCAGCTTCTTTGCGTACTTCGCGGAACGTATCGACATAACCGAGTTCATCATAGATATGATCTAGCCAGGCGCGCTCATGTGGTAAACAGCCGGAAGCTTTCTGGTTGCCGGACCAGTTTTTAATATCAATCCGTTTATGCACGATGTTGTAATCACCGCAGACAATCACCGATTTATTTTCATCGCGCCATTGTTTCAGGATTTTGGCATATTCTTCCAGAAAGTGATCTTTACGCGCTTGTGCTTCATCGCCTGATGAGCCGGAAGGTAGATACAATGAACAGATATGGGCCGTTTGCTCCAAACCTAAATCAAATTCGGCTGCAATAAAACGGCCTTGCGAATCTGCCAGTTCAAAGCCCAGACCATCGGTTAAAGAGACGAAGGGCAGGCGGCTATAAATCGCGGTACCGGCATAACCTGGACGTTCGGCAGGGAATAGATGAGTATACCAGCCTTCCGGTTTAAATTTATCGGTCCACTGCACATGGGTGATCCGGCTTTCCTGCATACAGATCACATCGGCATCCGACTGTTCCATCCATTCCAATAGCCCTTTGCTCACCGATGAGCGTAAACCGTTGACATTAATTGAAACGACACGAAGAATTTTTTGATCACCTGGATAGCTACTCTTTGGTATCATGCGCAAGTCTTACCTTAATTAATGGATTTAGGAGCACCTCATGCCAACGCCAGCTCAGTTTAACCCGCAAGCTTTTATCGAACTCGCATTATCACGCGGTGTGCTTAAATTTGGTGAGTTTACTTTAAAATCGGGACGTGTGAGTCCCTATTTTTTTAATGCGGGTCTGCTGAATGATGGTGAAGCCTTGACATTGCTGGCTTCTGGCTATGCAGCAAAATTAACGGCATGTGACCATGTGGAAGTGGTTTTTGGTCCTGCATATAAAGGTATTCCTTTTGTGGCAGCGACCGCTGTGGCGCTATCACAAAATCATGGGGTGAGTGTGCCTTGGGGTTTTAACCGCAAAGAAGCCAAAGATCATGGCGAGGGTGGCGTGCTAGTCGGTGCTTCTGTAGCAGGTAAAAAAGTCTGGATCATTGATGACGTGATCACAGCAGGAACAGCGATTCGTGAAGTCGTGACAATCTTGAAAAATGCCGGTGCACAAATCGCAGGTGTTTTGGTTGCACTTGACCGTCAGGAAAGAGGTCAGGGCGATTTATCAGCCATTCAGGAAGTGCAGCAAGAGCTCGAGATTCCTGTACATGCCTTAATTACCATGAAAGATTTGATGGACTATCTGGAAACCAAGGGCGATCAAGAAGCTTTAGCTAAAATGGAAGATTATCGAGTTAAATACGGGATCTAAGCGGTGATCCTTATCGTAAAGGAAGCTACAGCTTCCTTTTTTGTTTTAAAGTTCAATTGATGTAGAAATTAAGCATGCAAATACAGGGTGAATACTTAAAAAACTAAGTCAAAGTGCTGTAATTCAAAGATTTTTAATATTAAAGACTTTCAGTCTTGATGTAGATGAATACAGTTTAAAATACTGGAAATTGACAATAATATTCAGTGATTCTGTACGCATTTGCTTACATGAGTTCAAGCCGTTTGCGTCTATACGCAGCTTTGCTGCATTACCTATAATGAATTCATCAGGAACAGGATGTTCCATAAAAGAATAACAAGAGATAAATACAAGGAAAGTAAGGTAAGACAGGAGTCATACCCAGCGAACCAACACGAAAAACCCCCGGCAGGATGCTGGGGGTTTTTCATTTTTAGCGATTCATGCAGGCCCAGATGTAACAGGCTTAGACGCGGGGAGAATAAATAAGATGATTTACTGGTTTAAATGACTGGAATAGGTTTAGAGAGTATCACCAACCGATCACTTTTGAAGATTGTTAATCTTTAGAGCCAAAAAAAGCACCTTAAGGTGCTTTTTTTATTGCTGGGCTAAATTATAGCGCAACGATATTGATCGCGTTCGGGCCTTTTTGACCTTCAACTACGCTGAAAGAAACGCGTTGGCCTTCAAACAATGTTTTGAAGCCAGAACTGCTAATTTCTTTAAAATGAGCAAAAACGTCAGGACCTGATTCTTGTTGAATAAAACCAAAACCTTTAGTTTCGTTAAACCATTTCACTGTACCGGTAACTGTAGTAGACATAATATAACCTATCAAATTTTTAATAATTTTAGCCATTGAAATGACTATGGATAACTTTGAAAAACAACAAGAATTGAAATAAAGATCTGAAAAAACTGAGGATTATAAAATAACACTGCGGTACTTAAAGAAGTTTAACTAAACAACACTTTTTTCTAGTTGAGTACAGCATAACCTAAATCAGCAAATATTCAAGTTTTTTATATTTATTATTTATTTTTCTTATAAATATACGTGGATCTTTCTTTTTAAATATGTGCTGGTCAATTTTTTTAGTATGACTGACTGTATAAAAGATTTACTCAAGCAAAACAACAAACATACATTTTACTTACGTTACTTTATGTTAATCAAACTGAACCAGTACGCGGCAATATTTTTCTAAGTGAATGTATTTTATAACATTGGGTAAATTTGTAGCTGGCTTGTTTAAGATAGTTCTGGTCATTGTTCAGCTATTCAAAGGCCCCTATATTAAAAACACATGGAAAAATTAACTATAAGAATTTCTTAATTTTAATTTAAAACCAGAATAAGAGTGAGTCTCATGGATTACTGGAATTGTGTTTTATTAATTTCCATTATTGCAGTTGTAGGCCTAACGATTATTATCCTGCTAGTCGGCTGTAAAATCTGGAAAAACCTGATCGTCACTTTACTGATTTCGACCATAATGAGTTTTTTGATTATCTATGCCATCAACTTTATCTTTGGAAAGAGTCTGCATTTCCTTTGGGGTCACCGGGAAGTCGGGAATCTTGACTTTATGCTTGAAATTGGGCTGATGAGTCTGGTGATTGGTGGGGTAATCGCCTTTATGATTATGTTAGGCACCTTGATTGCCAAAAGTAATGATAAACAGAGTGAGGAATAGAAACAGAGAGCAGGCAGTAGCAATGCTTTCTCTGGACAATACACAGCCTCCTTCTCTTGAGTCAATTTAATAACAGCCGACGAAGTATGAATGGGTTTTTCATACTTCGTCGTGGTCTTACCTTTTATCTTAAAAATGATAATCCGTCCTTAAAACATCATTTTAAGTCCTAAAGCATAGATCCAGACCCGGTCAGAGCCGGATGCCTGCTGCCAGACAGCCTGTTTGTTTCCTTTGCTATATTCATAGCCAACCTGCAGATAAGGCATGACTTTTTTACTGATCTCATAACGGGTTTCCAATCCTAATGTCGCATGACTCAGACCAGATTTTTTCGCACTCGCAGCTTGATCATTGAAAATGATATCCAGTTCAATAAAGGGCTGCATAATCAGTTTCTGAGTCAGCAACAGGTCACGTTCTGTTTCCAGTTTGAATCCGACAAAATCATCTTCACCGACATAGAGATAGGCATTGGTTTCAAAAAAATAAGGGGCCAGGCCATGCAGTCCAAGCACTGCATCGAAACGTTCATTTTGTAGGGAAGCTGTATGCTGGCTTATATTTTCCTGACGGTAGCGCAAACCGGTTTGTACATCCCAGAAATCGGAAATATTACGGCTATACAGGATTTCGGCCGCATAGTCAGCCTGACTCGATTCAGATTTATCTGCCTGCAGCTTGAGAAAAACCTTGTTTTCATCAGTACCAATTCTGGCTTCATTCTCTGATTTAAAAGCGCCATTTCCAGCTGAATTGATTTGCCATTTCTGGTCCAGAATGACTTGGCTATAAATCTGTGCACCATGTTCTTTCCGATGGTCATGCTCCGCAGTAGCGCCAACAGGTTTTTCGTGCCCTACAGATTCTTGATCAGATAAAGATCGAGCTTGTTGGGTATGTGAGCGTAGATCCGGCACTGCAATAGGAGCGCTGTGATGTACTGCGGTTTTGCTAGGATGATGATCCTGATGATCCTGATGATCCTGATGATCCTGATGATCCTGATGATCCTGATGATCCTGATGATCCTGATGATCCTGATGATCCTGATGATCCTGATGATCCTGATGATCCTGATGATCCTGATGATCCGCTGCCAATATACCGAAACTCACCACGAGCAGTGCACTGCTTAATACCGATTTTAAAAAGAGCTTAGTGATGTGCATGGCTTTCTCCTTGATCCACTGCTGGCTTTGACGGCATTTGTTGCGGCGAAGCATGAGAAGCTTGATCGTCATTCACATGTGCCACAATCAGCTTATTCATCATGCCGGCACTCATGTGATAGAGCAGATGGCAGTGAATCGCCCATTCTCCCAGTTCATCTGCCGTTAATAAGGTTGTGAGCGTTTTTCCAGGTGGCACAATCACGGTGTGTTTATTTGGCATCTGTGCAGCAGATTGACCATTTTCCAACTGCATAAACATGCCATGTAAATGCATCGGATGCGCCATCATGCTGTCATTGATAAATTTCAAACGGATCCGTTCGCCATATTGCACCTGCAATGGTTCGGCATCACTGAATTTTTTACCATTGATGGTCCAGATATAACGTTCCATGGTTCCACCCAGACGAATCACCAGTTCACGTTCTGCGGCTCGGGTATCGGTTTGTGGCGTCAGGGCTTTGAGGTCTTGATATTGCAATGCTTTATGCCCTGCAGGCGTAGACATATTGACCCAACCCTCAACCGGTGGATGAGACGGATTTGTCTTGGGTATAGCACTGTGACCTGCGTGCATGTCGTGCTGGGCATGCTCATCATGTTTAGGCGTATCTGTTGCAGATTTCGTGGTCTGACTGCTGTGTGCGGTATGAGACATGTCATGCGGTTCGCCATGTCCCATATCTTCCATGGTCAATAAGGCACGTGGACGTGGCGTCGGTAATTGAATCGGATGTGTCGCTGGATCAGCCTCATTGTGCAAGCTGCCAATGGCAAAGCCTGAACGGTCGATCGATTCGGCTTCAATCTGGTAATGAGGTGCAGTTGGTTCCACAATCACATCATACGTTTCAGCAGTTCCGATACGGAATTCATCTACAGCGACCGGCTGTACAGCTTGTCCATCGGCGCTAACCACGGTCATTTTAAGCTGGGGAATACGTACATCGAAAAACGACATGGCCGAGGCATTAATGAATCGCAGACGAACCTTTTCATTCGGTTTAAATTGGCCGCTCCAGTTCTGTTGCGGGGTTTTGCCATTGATTAAAAAGGTATAACCGCTGACATCAGACAGGTCGGTTTTCAACATGCGCATCTGGTTCCACATTTTGCGATCTGACCAGGTGGCCTTGAGACCGTCACGTTTTACCTGCTGGAGTACATCGCCCACGGTTTCACGCTGATTCTGATAATATTCAGCCGATTTTTTTAAATTATTCTGAATCTGCTGGCTGTCCTGTTCATGAAAATCCGACAGCATCACCACATAATCCCGCTCGGTTTTTTCATGCTCAGGCATCGGTGTTTGTGCTTTAGGATAAATCACCAAGGCACCATATAAGCCGTCCTGTTCCTGGCCTTTGGAATGCGCATGATACCAATAGGTACCGTTTTGACGAACCTTGAAACGATAAGTAAAAGACTGCTTCGGTTTGATACCCTGAAAACCATTAAATCCAGGGACACCATCCATTAGGCCGGGCAGGAGCAGGCCATGCCAGTGCAGCGAGGTATCTTGATTCTTCAGGTTATTTTGCACATGAATCACCGCATCATCACCTTCTTCGAATTCCAGCAAGGGGGCAGGGAATTTTCCGTTTACGGTAATCCGTTTGACCGTCTTTCCGGTGAGATTGAGCGGACTTTCATCAATAACCAGATGATATTCTTTAACAGCTGCAAAAACTGCAGACGATGACATTAGGCAAATGCCCAGACATAGGCATTGGGGAATTTTAATTAACATCACTTAATCCTTAATTAATAAAAAATTGAATATTCAGGATTAAGTTTTGGGTGGGCGCAGGATTTCCTGCCAATAACCGGCAAGGTGTTTGGCATGATAAGTTGGGAGGAGGGTTCTTTCTAGAGAATGATGGTCGAATACTGTCAGTTCAGGAACGGAAATTTGCAAGCCGCTCATCTGGCTTTGACAGGCCATCGTACTGCAATCCAGACAGTCTTGTGAGTGCTGTGGCGTATCCGGAAAACAGTCAGCCTGTGTCAGGTCTTGATCTGAGTTATGCGCAGATTCATGCATAGCATGAGAGGTGGAGGCTTTTACCATGTCCAGACAATGGCTGCCCATCTGTTCAGACGACATGACCAAATGCATGGTTGTTGCAGAAGCAACAGACACACTACTCCAGCCTATGGCAAAAACCATAAGCATCACCAACCAGATTTGTTTGACGAGCCGTGTGAGCAAAGTCCACCCTGAAAAAAACGCTGCATGTTTGAGCAATAAAAGCATAAACGCAGTGACTGCAATTAGCAAATCCTGTGCGAGATTATTTTTAGTCAGCTACATCACACTTTTATAGGTTCAGGTTTCAGTTTCGCACTTTTCACATTTTTTACAATCCAGCAGCATGCCAAGCTTTTCTTTGCGACCTTGCTCGGTCATCACCCAGGGCCGATTTTGCCACGGCGGGGTATGCCGTACATGCTGGCCATGTCCGCAGGCCAGCTCTGCAACCCAATGCTGTTCTTCATCCAAATGAAAACCGATAATTGCCTGTTGCATGGCAAACCTCCTTTTGAGCTCAATCTGTCTCAGTACTTATCTAAAAATCTATACAGAACAAGTCATGCAAAATCACCATAAACAAAAGAATCCACACAAGCTATACTCCTTGCTAAGTCATTTTTTGAAAAAGAGCAGAGACACATGCGCGTACTTGTTGTGATGGATCCCATCGAAAATGTAAACCTGAAGAAAGACTCGACCATGGCCATGCTTTGGGCAGCAGCACGCCGTGGGCATGAGCTTGGTTATGCATTACAACAAGATTTATATATTGAACAGGGCAAAGCTTTTGGTTTGATAGCGCCGCTACAGGTGTTTGAAGACTACGATCACTATTATGAACTCGGTGAAAAAAAGAAAGAATCCATCGCTGCTTATGATGTGGTGTTGATGCGTAAAGATCCACCTTTTGATATGAATTTTGTCTACACCACTTATATTCTGGAGCAGGCAGAACGCGAAGGTGCATGGATTGTTAACAAGCCACAAAGCCTGCGTGACTGTAATGAAAAACTGTTTGCGACCCAGTTCCCGCATCTCCAAGTTCCGACACTGGTGACTTCGCAGCAAAGCCTGATTCGTGAGTTTCTCAAAGAACAGGTCGATGTGATTGTGAAACCGCTGGATGGCATGGGGGGTACTGGAATTTTCCGCCTGTATCAGGATGGCATCAATATTGGTTCAACCATTGAAATGCTGACCAATAACGGTACCCAGCCGATTATGGCACAGCGTTATATTCCTGAAATTGTCGAAGGTGATAAACGTATCCTGATGATTAATGGCGAGCCAGTACCATATTGCTTGGCCCGTATTCCACAAAATGGTGAAGTGCGCGGCAATCTGGCGGCAGGCGGTCTGGGAGAAGCACGTCCACTGACTGAAAATGACCGCGCCATTGCGGCAAAAGTAGGCCCTTATCTTAGAGAAAAAGGTCTGGTTTTTGTAGGACTGGATGTGATTGGTAATTATGTCACTGAAATTAATGTAACCAGCCCAACCTGTATTCGTGAAATTGATGACCAGTTTGGAACCTCAATTGCCGATGATCTGTTTGCTGTATTAGAGGCAGGCCGTTCGCAGCAGGTTTAAACCAGACAGAAAAAGAGCCTCATCTGAGGTAATGCTGATCAGTTAAGGAGTTTAGAAGTAGACTCTTTAACTTTTTAGTCGTTCACGACGGAGTCTTAAATTTATAAATCAAATGCTTGAAAATAATTTGTTACTTTGGTTTCGCCCAAATGAGAAGCGAAGCTTCGCAAGGAAGGCATCTTGCGGAGCAACACTCCTCACCGCAAAACTCGGCAGCCACCATCGACTAGTAAATTTGTCGCAGAAACAATCATTTTTAAATCTAGTCCTGCCTCAAACAGTTGCGGATGACTTTTCTACTTGTCAAATATGATCATGAATTTAAAAAAGAAAATGCTAGTCAATTTCTTAACTGACTGGCATTACTCATCTGAGGCTTTTTTTTATTAAGCATATCGCTTAAATAAAAGCAGCGTCATCAATATCCCTAAGATAGAAAGACAGGCTGTGACTGTCGCGATATGGGCCCATTGTTGTGTCGTGGATACCAGTGCCGCACTCAGAGGAGGTACAAAGAATTGCGCACAGGCTGAAACCTGTAAAACCAGACCGACACTGGTGGCTGCGGCATTGGCACGCGGTGCATAGCGCAGGGTAATCGCAAAGATCGTGGTCGGAATCATTCCGCCAATGAGTGAAAACAGTACGGCACTCACAAACTGTAATTCAAATGACAGCCAAGAGCTTGCCGCAAAAGTCAGCAAGCTGCTGCACAGCATGGCGATAAATCCTGTGCTTAACAGGGTTTTGGGTTTCCAGCCACCTTGCAGCAACATACCTGCGCCAAAGGTACCGCCTAAATTAGCAAGCACCACCATCGAGACCAGAGCCCCTGCGACTTTTAAATCAATCCCATGTTCGACATACAGGGTAGGCAAGAATCCAGTCACGGTTATCCACTGACTGGTATAACAGGAAAAAATAATGGCCAAACACAAAATCGGTGGGTGAGTCAGGGTCACTTTAATAATTTGCCAGAAGGAGGTATTTTCTGTGCCGGCTTGCGGGCGATTCGGCTGTACCGGTGTGACCGCTTCAATATATAAATACCGTTTAATCATCACTGCAATGAGCAGACAGAGACTCCCTAAAATGGCCCAAATACTTTGCCAACTCAGGTATTCAAGCAGCATGGGAATGGTAAAAACAGCAAGACTGACACCAACCCCCATATAGGAACTCCAGAGTCCCATTTTAAAATTGAGTGTTTCAGCTCGGCTGATACGTTTGAGAATGGCAGGGGCACATAAGGAGATAGTTAAAAATCCGATCCCTTCAGTAAAACGGAAGAAATACAACGCCGCGACATGCTGAATCCAGAGGCCTGCCATACTGCTGAGGCCTAAAATGATCAACGCCAAGATCAGGCAGCGTTTTAAACCGACTTTTTCTGACAATGCACCAATACACAAGGCAAACAGCATCCCCGCGCCTTGAACCAGAGACAGGGAAAAACCGGCTTGCGTAAAGCTGAGACCTAAATCCTGTTGTAAAATGGGAATAACCGCAGAAAGTTTCCCGACATGGATAGCCGCCAAATAGCCGGCCAAAATAATCCATAGGTCACGAATTGATATTTTTGACATTTATAATGATTTAATCCATTCAATCAATGTGCTAATACAGCTAAAAAATGTATATAGCGATATGGATAACATAAAATTTTATTAAGATTTATATGATTTAGGCATAAGTTAATAGAGCAATTAAACTGGCGAATGAATAGAAATTGTTGAGAAAATCCTGGAAAACAAATAGATCTAACAAATACAGTGAGGGAAAGACTAAATGAAAGAGGGTTAAAATTGTGTTTATATGTCACTTAAGTCTAAGGAAAAATGCCTGCCTGATAACAAAACTAGTTTAAACTTTAAAATCGTATGAAAAAAACAATTAATGCCTTGTTGAAATAAAGTAAATAAACTTTCAAGGCCCTACAATTGTGATTACAATTGACCACTTAAATCAGATTTCCTGTTCCATTTTTTAAATTGAAGAATTAGACCGTGACCGACGCTCAGCAAAAACAGCCTAAACATGTCATGATGATGGCCGCAGGTACGGGTGGACATGTGTTTCCAGCGTTAGCCGTTGCAAAAAATTTACAACAACAAGGGATTGAAGTGTCTTGGCTGGCTACGCCTGCAGGCATGGAAAATCGTTTATTAAAAAATCAGAATATTCCTGTTTATCAAATTGATATTCAGGGTGTGCGTGGTAATGGTTTTGTACGTAAGGCCTTGGCCCCTTTTAAAATTATGAAAGCGACTTTTAGTGCCATGAAATACATGAAGCAGCTAAAAGTCGATGCCGTAGCCGGCTTTGGTGGTTATGTGGCAGGGCCGGGTGGTCTGGCTGCGCGTATCCTAGGCATTCCGGTGCTGGTTCATGAGCAGAATGCGGTGGCCGGTTTTACCAATAGCCAATTGTCGCGTGTTGCCAAGACGGTGTGTCAGGCGTTTCCGGACACCTTTCCCGCACAGGATAAAATCGTGACCACGGGCAATCCGGTGCGCCAAGAAATTAGTGACATTTTAAATCCGTCCTGGCGTTATCAGGAGCGTGAAAAAGCAGGATTACCCTTACGCATTTTAATCGTGGGCGGATCTTTGGGGGCGCAGGCCTTAAATGAACGGGTGCCTGAAGCCTTAAAACAGTTCAATGTGCCTTTAAATGTCTATCATCAGTGTGGTCAAAACCATGCTGAGGCGACGCGTGCATGTTATGCCAATGCTCCGGCAAATCTGCACGTCGAAGTCCAGCCTTTTATTGAAGATATGGCCAAAGCCTATAGTGATGCCGATGTGGTGATCTGTCGTGCTGGCGCATTGACGGTGACCGAAATTGCGACGGCAGGTGTGGCTGCGATTTTTGTACCGCTTCCAAGTGCGGTGGATGATCACCAGACTGCCAATGCCGGTTTTCTGGCCAAGATTAATGCGGCAAAAATCTGCCCACAGGCCAGCATGACCCCGGAAAGTTTAAAAACCTTATTAGAGCCGATGCTGAATCGCCAGCTATTAATGGAAATGGCGGTAAAAGCACGTCGACAGGCTCAACCCGATGCGACTCAACATGTGGTCCGTTTAATTCAAGAATTATCATTCGAGTAAACTATGTCTCCAGTAACCCCAGCTGAACAAGCGAAAAAATTAATTAAAGTGCCGGAAATGCGCCGTATCAAACACATTCATTTTGTGGGCATTGGCGGTGCAGGCATGTGTGGTATTGCCGAAGTATTGAAAAATCAGGGCTATAAAGTTTCCGGTTCAGATATCAAGGCATCCAATACCACGGCGCAGCTGGAAGAAAATGGGATCAAGGTTTATATCGGGCACACTGCAAATAATATTAAAGGGGCCAATGTGATCGTGGTGTCCACTGCGATTGACAAGGAAAACCCGGAAATTAAAACCGCGATTGAAAGTCGTATTCCTGTGGTTCGCCGTGCAGAAATGCTGGGTGAGCTGATGCGTTACCGTCATGGTATTGCGGTTGCCGGTACCCATGGCAAAACCACGACCACCAGTCTGCTTACCTGTATGCTGGCAGAAGAAAACATGGATCCAACCTATGTGATCGGCGGTTTGCTGAACCGTACCGGTATGAATGCTGCTCTGGGTGCCAGCCGTTATATCGTGGCAGAGGCCGATGAATCGGATGCCTCTTTCCTGCACTTGGAACCCATGGCTGCTGTAGTGACCAATATCGATGCCGACCATATGGACACTTATGGCGGTAGTTTCGATGTGCTGAAAGATACTTTTATCCAGTTCCTGCAAAAACTGCCATTTTATGGCCTGGCCGTGGTCTGTGGTGATGATGCCAATATTCGTGAAATCATGCCACGAATTGCACGTCCAGTGCTGACCTACGGTTTTAATGAAGACAATGACATTCGCGCGATAGATGTCGATCAGGACGGCATGCAAACGCACTTTACCGTATTGCGTAAAGAGCGTGAGCCATTACGTGTAACCGTGAATCAGCCAGGTTTGCATAATGTCCTGAATGCCTTGGCTGCGATTGGTGTTGCGACCGATGAAGGCGTGTCTGATGCTTCTATTTGCCGTGCACTGGAAGGTTTCAGTGGGGTAGGCCGTCGCTTCGAAGTTCAGGGCGAATTTGAAATTGAGGGTGGTAATGTAAAACTGGTGGATGATTATGGTCATCATCCAAAAGAAGTCGAAGCCACCATTAAAGCCGCGCGTCAGAGTCATCCGGATCGTCGCCTGGTGATGATGTTCCAGCCACACCGTTATAGCCGTACCCGTGACTGTTTTGATGATTTTGTGGAAGTACTTTCTACTGTAGACCAGTTATTGTTATTGGATATTTATCCTGCCGGTGAAAAACCGATTGTAGGGGCGGACAGCCGTACTTTAGCCCGCAGCATTCGTTTACGTGGCGAAGTTGAGCCAATTCTGGTCGATGCGGTGGACGGTAATCTGAATCAGATCATGAGAAAAGTATTGCAAGCAAATGACTTGTTATTAACCCAAGGCGCAGGTAATGTTGGAGCAATCTCAGTCGAACTTGCGCAAAATCACTTATATATAAAATAGTCATCTTGCATGACTGAATTGAATTGACCAGATTGAAAAAAGTTTAAGGATATAAACGTGTCAAATGCTTCAAAATTCGGAAAAGTTGCCGTGTTGCTTGGTGGTAAATCTGCAGAGCGTGAGGTTTCTCTAGACAGTGGTACGGCGGTACTTGAGGCATTAGTGCGTTCAGGGGTCAATGCGGAAGCTTTTGACCCGCAGCAACGTAGTGTCACAGAACTGGTAAATTATGACCGTGCTTTCATTGTATTGCATGGTCGTGGTGGTGAAGACGGTCAGATTCAGGGTGTACTGGAATGGCTAAATGTGCCCTATACCGGTACGGGGGTACAAGGCTCTGCAATCGGCATGGACAAGGTCAAGACCAAGCAGGTCTGGCAGGGTTCGGAATTGCCGACAGCGCCTTATCGTATTGTTACCAAAGATTCCGATGCGGCTGATATCGTCAATTCTTTAGGCCTGCCTTTGATTATCAAACCGGTACATGAAGGTTCCAGTATCGGCATGAGCAAGGTTGAAAAAATTGAAGACTTTGCAGAAGCAATTGCCAAGGCAACTGAACATGATGCCGTGGTGATGGCAGAACAATGGATTACCGGCCGTGAATTCACCATTGTGGTTTTAAATGGTCAGGCGCTGCCTGTGATTCGTCTTGAACCACCTCAAGATGTTGCTTTCTATGATTATGAAGCCAAATATAACCGTAATGATGTGCAATATGGCATTCCATGTGGTTTGACCGAAGCTGAAGAGCAACAGTTAAAAGCCCTGAGTCTGCGTGCATTTCAGGCAGTCGGTGCCAGCGGTTGGGGCCGGATTGATGCCATGCAGGATGAACAGGGCAACTTCTGGCTGCTGGAAGTGAATACCGTACCGGGCATGACCAGTCATTCTTTGGTGCCAAAAGCGGCAGCTGCAGTCGGTTATAGTTTTGATGACCTGTGTGTTGCGATTCTGGAACAGACCCTGACCGGGTCGGCACACTAAATATGGCTCAACTTCCTGTTTCCATGCGCCGTAAACGTGCTGCGATTACCTCAATTCACGACAAGCCGCCGACACGCAAAGAAAAGCTGTCCAATTTTGGTGGCTGGTTATTGTTGTGTATTGCAGTGCTGGTGCTGGCCTTTGGAATATTGGGCTTATATAAAGTCATGACCAATACTGAAGTGGCAGAGCTGGGCGTGTTAGGTACCCGCTCGGCTGCTGAACAGCGTCAGGTCATGCAATATGTGTCACCGGTTGTGACCGAAAACTATTTTACTTCGGATCTGGAAGCGATCCGCGATCGTACCCTGGAGCTGTCCTGGGTGGATCGGGTGGTGGTTTCCCGAGCCTGGCCAAATGGCATTCGGGTACGGATCATGCCGCATCATGCGATTGCACGTTGGGGTACAGGACGTTTATTGAGTGACAGTGGTGTCATTTTCACTGAAGTCACACCCAAGAATTATGAGGCATTACCGTTGCTACATGGGCCGGCGAGCCATGCAGAAACCATGATGCGTCGTTATAATGAAATTAATCAGTTATTTTTGCCACACGGCATTCGTCTAAAAGAACTCTATCTCACCGAGCGAATGACCTGGTTTATGCAGTTTGATTCGGGTTTAAGAATAATTGTTGATAAAGATCAGACCATGAGCAAATTACAGCGCTTGAGCTATCTATCTCAAAGCGACTTAAAGCCGGTCTGGTCTAAAATTTCGGCCATCGACCTGCGTTATCGCAATGGATTGTCGATACAGTGGAAAAATTCAATTCCGCCTAAAATTGTAAATGGGCATTTTATTGTAACCATTGATGACACGGGCGTTGAGAATAATGTAACAGTAAAGCCATAATGATCGGCTTTAAAAAATAGAGGCATTCAAGCCATAAATCTAACAAACATGTAATGGTAGTAGTGAATAATGAGTGAAGCTGTTCCCTCGGTTGTGGCGATTGACATTGGGACACACAAAGTTTCAGTTTTGATTGGCAAGGTACACGCGCCAGACAATATCCAAGTGATTGGTATGGCTACCGCTCGTAACCGAGGCATGAGTAAAGGGAAAATTGTCAGTCTCGATAAAGTTATTACCGCAATTAAAAATGCCGTCCAAGAAGCAGAAGATATGGCGGAGTGTCGGGTGCATTCTGCTTGGGTTTCTATTCCAAGTGCCGAATTAAAAAGCTTTTATGCTTCAGGTCGAACCTCGATCGACAATAGCGAACATGCGATTACCACCAGCGAAGTGGTTCGTGCACTGGAGTTGGCCAAAGCCAGTCATTTGACTTCAGACCATTATCTGGTCAGTGCTGTGCCTTTGGGCTTCGAGCTGGATGACTCATCAGAGTGGGTGCTGAATCCGATTCGGATGTCTGCACATAGCATGACTGGTCATTATCATCTGATGATGCTGCCGATTAGCACCATGCAAAATATTGACCGTGCCCTCAAGGGCGCCAATATTGGTGTGGAGAAAATGGTGGTCTCAAGTCTGGCAACTGCTGAGGCCAGTCTGCTCAAAGATGAAAAAGAATATGGCGTCTGTCTGGTCGATATCGGTGCCGGCACCACCAATGTGGCGGTGTATGTGGATGGTCGTCTGGCCTTAACCCATACCTTCCAGCGTGGTGGCGAGCATGTGACCCGTGATATTGCGGCGGTGTTACAGACCACGACCGAAGAAGCTGAACGCCTGAAACTGCTGTATGGCTGTGTAGACCTGAAAGTGGTTAAGCCTGACCATATGATTCAGTTCCAGGGGATTGATGGGCCACAAACCATCAGCCGGATTGAGCTGACCGAAATTATCATGGCGCGTTATGACGAGATTCTTGGATTGGTGCGTGATGAACTGGTGAAAAATGGCGCGATGCAGGGCTTGTATCATGGTGTGGTCCTGACCGGTGATGCCAGTCATATTGAAGGTATGGTGAGTTTTGTACGCCGTACCTTGGGTGTGTCAGCTCATTTGGGTAATCCACCAACGCAGGTGTATGCCGATGAACAGCATCAGGCAGCGCTACGCCGTTCGCAATATAGTACGGTCGCGGGTTTGCTGATGTTTAGTCAGAGTGATACTCAAGACACGATTGTAGAACAGGATGATGTAGAGCGATTATCGTTAACTCAGCGCGTCAAGCGGGCTTGGTCTGGCTTTAATGACACCTTGAAATCAATCTTTTAAGTCGATTTTTATTGTGAATATTGTTGAGAAGATGTAGTTAATCGGGCTTGTACTTGACAAGTTAACGCATGAGCAGCATTCTTAAAAACAATTTTATTAAGATTAAGGCAGTGTACGGGCTTAGTGACTGCCAATTATGAATTAGGAATTTTATAGGTCATGGCCTCATTTGAATTTTTCGAAGACGATCATAGCGATAGCAATGGTCAAGCCCGTTTCACTGTGTTTGGTGTAGGCGGTGCGGGTGGTAATGCTGTACAACACATGTTGCAGTCTGATATCCAGGGCGTAAAGTTTGTTTGTGCCAATACGGACAAGCAGGCACTCGATCGCATGGAAGCCGAATTTAAAATTCAGCTGGGTGAGCAAAGTACCCGTGGTCTGGGTGCAGGTGCCAATCCGCAAGTGGGTCAGACTGCCGCAGAAGAAAGCCGTGAACTGATCCGCCAGCAGCTTGAAGGGACCGATATGGTCTTTGTCACTGCGGGTATGGGCGGTGGTACCGGAACGGGTGCTGCGCCAGTGGTTGCTGAAATTGCCAAAGAAATGGGTATCCTGACGGTTGGTGTAGTGACGACGCCATTCAACTTTGAGGGCAAGCGCCGTTTACAATCTGCGGAAAAAGGCATTGAAGCGCTTGAGCAGCATGTCGACTCATTGATTATCATTCCAAATCAGCGTTTATTGAAAGTCTTCCGTGATATTTCAATGAAAGATGCCTATAAAAAAGCGGATGATGTGCTACTGAATGCGGTACGCAGTATTTTTGATCTTGTGGTACGTCCGGGTCATATTAACCTTGACTTCGCCGATTTGAAAACAGCGATGAGTACTCGTGGTTATGCCATGATGGGTGTTGGTTTAGGCCGTGGTGAAAACCGTGCCCGTCAGGCTGCTGAACAGGCTATTCGTAGCCCATTACTCGATAACGTAACCATCATGAATGCCAAAGGTATTCTGATTAACGTAACGGGTGGCGATGATGTCACTTTCGGTGAAATTGAAGAAATCACCGATGTTGTTAACCAGATTGTCGATTTGGATGAAGGTCAGGTGTTCTACGGTACGGTATTTGATCCGGATGCACGTGATGAAATCAGTGTGACCGTGATTGCAACGGGTTTAACCCGTCATGCAGCGGATTCAGTTGAACCAACCAAACGTACCAATGTACAGGCAACGCGCCCAGCAGCAGCCTCACAGGCTGTGGTAGAAGATGATGATGTACCAGCGATTCAGCGCCAACAGCATGAAACCGCTACGCCAGCGAATGCTGCAGCATCAGTTTCAAGCCCGCGTCCAACGCCAATGAGTATTCAGGATTATCTTAAGAATCAACAGCGTAAATAACATGTAACATCATGTGTTTACCATGATTACACAGGAAAGGTGGCTTTTAAGCCACCTTTTTGTTTTTTCTCAATGGCCAAATATGCTAACGTATAGCGGTTTTATTGATGAACAGATGAAAGAAGCATGTTGAAACAACGTACCCTGAAACGTATCGTGAAAGCGAGCGGAATCGGTCTTCACAGTGGGCAAAAAGTCATGATTAACTTTGTGCCGCACCATGCCGATGGGGGAATTGTGTTTCGTCGTATTGACCTGAATCCGCCGGTCGACATTCCTGCCGATGCGATGCTGATTCAGGAAGCTTTCATGTGCTCGAATCTGGTTCAGGAAAATGCCAAAGTCGGTACGATTGAACATGTCATGAGTGCGATTGCCGGTTTAGGAATTGATAACCTGATTATCGAAGTCTCTGCCTCGGAAGTGCCGATTATGGATGGCAGTGCAGGCCCGTTTATCTATTTGCTCATGCAAGGTGGTCTGCAAGAACTGGATGCTGCGAAAAAATTCGTCAAGATTATTAAACCGGTTGAAGCACTGATTGATGATAAGCGTGCCATTTTTAGTCCGCACCATGGCTTCCAGCTGAATTTCACCATTGATTTTGATCATCCTGCTTTTAAAAAAGAACATCAGTCCGCCAGTATCGATTTCTCGACTGAAACTTTTGTTTATGAGGTTAGTGAAGCACGTACCTTTGGTTTTATGAAAGATCTGGATTATCTCAAAGCCAATAATCTGGCACTGGGAGCCAGTTTGGAGAATGCCATTGGTGTGGATGAAACCGGAGTGGTGAATGAAGAGGGTCTAAGGTTCTCTGATGAATTTGTACGCCATAAAATTTTGGATGCAGTCGGGGATTTGTATCTGCTTGGACATCAGATCATTGCCAAATTTGATGGTTATAAATCTGGACATGCTTTGAATAATCAGCTGTTGCGCAATGTGAAAAGTGATCCAAGCTGCTATGAAATTGTAACATTTGATGACGAGGCCAATTGTCCAATCATGTATGTGAATGTGACATAAGTCATTGTGTTTGTGTCTTTATGTTTTAGTTATTGCGTCAATAGTGTGACATGTGTCGCATAATACTGCTTTTCTAATTTATTACATTTGATTGCTATGTTACTTTTTATTGCTTGCCAAACGTAGCAAAGCTTGGCTAAGCTTAGGGTCGCTTATAAAGTCAGCTGCACCACGAAGTAATTCCTGTGTTTCTGCATTTAAGGCTCTTTCAGGTGTTGCTGCAACAGGTTGCGTTTGTGAAGGATTCCGCAAACAAACTTGAAGTTTTGTAAGATCTGTTAATTCATTTATTTGAGAGAGTTGTGAAATGTATTGCTTTTGAAGATAGGCCAATTGACTGATCATGGCCTGGTTTTCACCGGTAATCGTTAACACACCATTTTGATAGCACACAACTTGCCAGCGTTCCGGTTGGGGCAATAGCGGTTGTACGAGTTTCGTAAGTTTCTGCCAGGCAGCAACTTGTGATGAGAGAAACGAAAAGTTTCCTGTTTTTATCTGTTTTCTGGTTTGTTGAAAAACGTTGACAGGTTCCGACATACATAATTCCTACATGTTTATGTCTTAATCTTATGCGCTTCTTTTAGTGGATATCAAGGATAGAGATCTTCAAGGAACTCGATTAAAGCAGTTTAGAGAGGTTTTTTATGCATATGCGACGTATTTTGTTGGCATTTTCTTTATCAGTTTCAGCTGCTTCGGTAGCGTTTGCAGATTTAGTCAATCTAAATCAAGAAAATGGTTCAACAGATCGTATCGAGCAATTGACGCGTACTCTGGCACAGGGTGCATATACTCATCCAGATGATATCGATATTCCAGCGCAAACCAAATTGAATGTCCAGCTACGTGAAAAGCCAGTTGAGCTTAACAATCGCACGCTGGCACAGAAGTATGCAAATACCTCATCTAATCGAGCTGCTGCAAATAGTGCTTATTCCTGGCTGATCGCTCATCCCTTACCCAATTCTCGCGTAAGTTCAAATTACGGTGGTCGTACCATGGGTGGCCGTGCTGAAAATCACTCAGGTCTTGATCTTGCAGCGCCAAGTGGTACACCAATTTATGCCACAGGCCCAGGTATTGTAACCAAATCAGGTTGGGGTACGGGTTATGGTCAATATGTTGAAATCAATCATGGCAATGGCTATTTAACACGTTATGCTCATGCTTCACGTCTTATTGCACGTGTGGGAGAACAGGTACAGGCAGGTGATCATATTGCCAACGTTGGCTGTACTGGCCGCTGTACCGGTCCACACTTGCATTATGAAATTGTAAAAGACGGTCAACGTAAAAACCCATCTACTTATTTGGCTATGTTACCTTAAGTATAGACCTGAATTTCTATTAGGCTCTTTATACATAAGCATCTCTCCAATAAGCATTTCAAAGCGATTAAGCTAAGGCTCTTCAACCCACATTGAAGGGTTCTTCAGATAATCGCTTTTAAGTCTGATATTATCACCAACTATTATAATGAATGTATAATAAATCTCCTATATTGACTATTTTTTGTTATGTTGTGTAATTAAACGTCACCAATCATTTAGTTCCTAAATAGTACTGCCAAATCGCATTCAGCCAGAGCCATACCTGCTGAGGTCTCAAATATGGTACATATAAGACATTAAATTAGGCTTTTAGGAACTGTAGATTATGGCGTTTTATGGCGATACAGACGCGCAAGAAACCCAAGAATGGCAAGATGCATTTGACTCTGTTTTGCAACACATGGGTACCGAGCGTGCAGCATTTTTATTAGAAAAACTTTATCAACGCGCAATTGCAAAGCATGTTCCTATTCAGCGTTTAAATACTCCCTACTTAAATACGATTTCTGTTGAAGAACAACCTGCAATGCCAGGCGACCAGGATATGGAGCGCCGTATTCGCGCGCTGATCCGCTGGAATGCCTTGGCAATGGTATTACGCGCGAATAAAACCGGTGATGATCTCGGTGGTCACCTGGCGAGTTTTGCTTCTTCCGCAACCCTTTATGATGTGGGCTTTAACCACTTCTTCCGCGCCAATAGCGACAGCTTCGGCGGCGACATGATCTATTACCAGGGTCACTGTGCACCTGGTATCTATGCGCGTTCATTTTTAGAAGGACGTTTGACTGAAGAGCATCTGAATAATTTCCGTCGTGAAGTAGGCGGTAAAGGTCTGCCATCTTATCCGCATCCTTATTTGATGCCGGACTACTGGCAGTTCCCAACCGTATCGATGGGTCTGGGCCCAATCATGTCGATTTATCAGGCACATATTCAAAAGTACCTGATGAACCGTGGCCTGATCAAAGAAGAAGATCGTAAGGTTTGGGCGTATTTGGGTGATGGCGAGATGGACGAGCCGGAAAGCCTGGGTGCAATTTCTCTGGCAGGTCGCGAAAAGCTCGATAACCTGATCTGGGTGGTGAACTGTAACTTGCAACGTCTGGATGGTCCGGTACGTGGTAATGGCAAGATCATTCAGGAACTTGAGTCACTATTCCGCGGCGCAGGCTGGCGTGTGATTAAAGTTGTGTGGGGCCGTCATTGGGATCCACTACTGGATAAAGATAAATCCGGTGCACTGAAAGCAGTGATGGAAGAAGCCGTCGATGGCGATTTCCAGCGTTACCAGGTAAAAGGTGGTGCTTACGCACGTGAAAAGTTCTTCGGTAAATACCCAGAAGCCAAAGAGCTGGTGAAAGATTTAAGCGACGAAGATATTGATAATCTGAACCGCGGTGGCCACGACCCGTACAAAGTCTTTGCGGCTTATGCCGAAGCATGTACGGCCAAAGGTCAGCCGACCGTGATTCTGGCGAAAACCGTCAAAGGTTATGGTTTGTCCGAGGAAATCGAAGCAGTCAACAAAACTCACCAAATCAAGAAGATGCAAATCAATTCTTTGAAATACGTGCGTGACCGTTTCAATCTTCCGTTCACCGATGAACAGCTGGAAGAAGTACCATTCTACCGTCCAAGTGAAAATTCGCCTGAAATCAAATATATGAAGGCGCGTCGTGAAGCATTGGGTGGTTATCTGCCGGCACGTCGTAAGGAAAGCGAACAGCTGGCGATTCCTGGACTTTCAGTATTTGATTCGGTCTTGGCCGGTTCAAATGGTAAAGAACAATCGACGACTATGGTGATGGTACGTCTAATCTCTGCTCTGCTGAAAGAGAAAGCGATTAAAGACCGTGTGGTGCCAATTGTTCCGGATGAAGCGCGTACCTTCGGTTTGGAAGGGATGTTCCGTCAGCTTGGTATTTATGCCGCGCATGGCCAGAAATATACCCCGGAAGACCAAGAACAGCTGATGCATTACCGTGAAGCCAAAGACGGTCACATGCTACAAGAAGGGATTAACGAAGCCGGTGCGATGAGTGCATGGGCGGCCTTAGGCACAAGTTATTCAACCAATAACCTGCCAATGATTCCAATGTATATGTATTACTCGATGTTTGGTTTCCAGCGTATCGGTGATATTGCATGGGCAGCCGGCGATGCACAGGCACAAGGCTTCTTGCTGGGTGCAACTGCGGGTCGTACTACACTGAACGGTGAAGGCTTACAGCATCAGGATGGTCATTCACACATCTTGGCCAATACCATTCCAAACTGTGTCTCTTATGACCCATGTTTCGGTTATGAATTGGCGGTGATCGTGCATGACGGTTTACAACGTATGTATGTGAATCAGGAACGTGTGTTCTATTACCTGACCGTGATGAACGAAAACTACGAGCATCCGGAAATGCCAAAAGGTGTTGAAGAAGGCATCAAGCGTGGTATGTACTTACTGGAAGAAGATGAAAAAGCCACGGTTCAGTTACTGGGCTCGGGTGTGATCCTGCGTGAAGTGATCAAGGCGGCGAAGATTCTGCGTGAGGAATATCAAATTCACTCAAATGTCTACAGTGTCACCAGCTTCAATGAACTGGCACGTGATGGTATGGCATGTGAAGAATACAACCGCCTGCATCCACTTGCTGAGGATGTGAAAGAAGCATGGATATCGAAACAGCTACGCGGTACCGAAGGTATTGTGGTGTCTGCAACTGATCATATGCGTGCCTATAGCGAACAGATTCGTGCCTATCTTCCAGATGGCCGCCCATTTGTGGCACTCGGTACCGATGGTTATGGCCGTTCAGATACACGTGGTAATTTACGTAGCTACTTCGGTGTCGATGCTGCCCATATTGTGGTGGCAACTCTGAAAAAACTGGCAGATGAAGGTGAAGTTGATCCGCGCCTGGTGAAAGACGCGATCTCGACGTTTGAGCTGGATACCGATCGTCCGGTGGCTTGGGCACCGCAAGACACCCCATCTGTACATGCTGTTGCTGACTACAAAGAGGAGAACTAAGCATGCAAATTACGACTCCCGATATTGGTGTAGATCAGGCAACCGTGGCCGAAATTCTGGTCAAAGTCGGTGATACGATTGCGATTGATGACAGCATCGTGTTGCTTGAATCCGATAAAGCCTCTGTTGAAGTGCCCAGCACTTCAGCAGGGGTGGTGAAAAGCATTCTGGTCAGTCAGGGTGATGAAGTGACTGAAGGCGCGGTACTGATTGAACTGCAAGCTGAAGATGGCAGTACGGATGTGGTCGAGCCACAGCAAGCAGATGCCTCACAAAAAACCTCAGAAAATACACCTACGTCTTTGCCTGATCAGGAAATCATGCAAGAACTGGCATCACATCAGCCAAAAGTTTCTGCTGCGCCTGAGGCTCAAGCAAGTTCACAAGTGGTCGATGTTCAAGTCCCCGATATTGGTGTAGAGAAAGCCACTGTCGGTGAAATTCTGGTCTCTGTCGGTGATGAAATCGAGGTGGATCAAAGCATCGTGGTGGTGGAATCGGACAAGGCGACTGTTGAAGTGCCAAGTACGGTTGCAGGTACGGTGGAATCCATCGACATTAAAGAAGGCGACACGATTAAAGAAGGTGTGGTGATTCTAAAAGTGAAAACTTCAGGATCGACCCCGACTGTTGCAGCAGAAGCGCCAAAAGCTGAAGCTGCGCCAGTTCAAGATGCTAAAGCGGAGCCAGTGGCTCAAGCTGCAGCAGCACCTGCGGGTGATGTTGAAGTGATGGTGCCTGATCTGGGTGTAGACAAAGCAGCTGTGGCTGAAATTCTGGTTTCTGTCGGTGATACGGTTGAAAAAGACCAGAGCATCATCGTGGTGGAATCAGACAAAGCCACGGTTGAAGTGCCAAGCACAACTGCTGGGGTAATCAAGGCCATTCATGTTGAGCTGGGACAAAATGTCTCTGAAGGCATTGCACTGATGACAGTTCAAGCTGAAGCGCAAGCAGAGGCTGCACCTGTTGCGGCTAAAGCGGAAGCACCGAAAGCAGCTGTTACACCAGTAGAGACCACCAAAGCAGCACCTGCTGCATCTTCTACTCCAGCGGTGGCGACCTCTGACAATGCCGACAAGCTGACCAAAGAGCAGAATATCGCCAACTCGAAAGTCTATGCCGGCCCTGCTGTACGTAAACTGGCACGTGAACTGGGCGTAGTATTGTCAGAAGTTCAGGCTTCAGGTTCCAATGCCCGGGTGATGAAAGAAGATCTGAAAGCGTATGTCAAAGCGCGCCTGACTGCGCCGCAGGCTGCTCCTGTAGCCGCTGCTGCTCAAGCCGCAGGTCTACCAAAATTGCCAGACTTCAGTGCTTTTGGTGGTGTGGAAGAAAAAGCCTTGACGCGTTTGCAACAAGTGTCTATTCCGCAGTTGTCGCTGAATAATTTCATTCCGCAAGTGACCCAGTTTGATGCAGCCGATATTACTGAACTGGAAGCATGGCGTAATGAGCTGAAAGGCAACTTTAAGAAAGAAGGCCTGAGCCTGACCATTATGGCCTTCATCATCAAAGCAGTTGCGCACTTGTTAAAAGAAGAGCGCGAGTTTGCTGGTCACTTGGCCGATGATGGCAAGTCAGTATTGCTACGTAACGAGATCCATATGGGGATCGCGGTGGCAACGCCAGATGGTTTAACGGTTCCGGTATTGCGTCATCCCGATCAGAAGTCGATTAAACAGATTGCCACTGAGCTGGGAAGCTTGGGTCAAAAAGCGCGTGACAAGAAATTGTCGCCAAAAGATCTGCAAGGGGCGAACTTTACCATTACCAGCCTGGGCTCAATTGGTGGTACTGCATTTACGCCGCTGGTGAACTGGCCGCAAGTGGCAATTCTGGGAATTTCACCTGCCACCATGCAACCCGTCTGGAATGGTGAAGGCTTTGATCCACGCTTGATGCTACCGTTGTCTTTGTCATACGATCACCGTGTGATTAATGGTGCAGATGCTGCGCGTTTCACCAACAAGCTGACCCAGCTGCTCAAAGATATCCGTACTTTATTGATTTAATCTGATCAGATTATTTCAATCATAGACCCTGCTTCGGCGGGGTTTATTTTTGCCACATTGAAAAATAATCTATTTGATTCTATACTTGGCGCACTTCATTGGGGAGTAGCCGCCTTTTGCGCAAAGCAGAAGGGTGATGGTCAACATATTTGCTCAACCGGGCATGGTCATCATAGCAAAGAACCAAGTCAGCTTTTCCAAGCTTTCTTTTGTTGGCAAGACCTTTGATTTACCACTCTGCAGATTTTGGCTAGCAGGAGCGGTGAGTCATTGGTATTGGATGCTAGCCAGAGAAAGACCTTATGTATGAATTCTTACTGTCGACTGCAATCGTGGCACTGGCTGAAATGGGTGACAAGACCCAACTGCTGGCTTTGCTGCTTGCCGCACGTTTTCGTAAACCCATTCCTATTTTGATTGCCATTTTATTGGCGACACTGATTAATCACGGCCTTTCTGCAGTATTGGGACAATGGATCACCACCGTGATTGGGCCGGAAGTCCTGCTGTGGATCGTTTCGATTGGCTTTATTGCGATGGCAATCTGGATGCTGATTCCGGATGAACTGGGTGATGAAAATGCCAGTATCAATAAATGGCAAAAATTCGGGGTCTTTGGTGCAACCTTCATTTTGTTCTTTCTGGCAGAAATTGGCGACAAGACCCAGATTGCTACAGTAGCACTGGCGGCACGTTTCGACAGCGTTTTCTGGGTGATGTTAGGTACTACGCTGGGTATGATGCTGGCCAATGCACCTGCAGTATTTTTGGGTGATAAACTGGCGAACAGACTGCCGATCAGCCTGATCCATAAAATTGGCGCGGCCATTTTCCTGGTCATAGGTGTCGCGACACTGGTCCAATACTATTTATTCTAAAGCCTGAAACAAGAACTGCATGAATCCAATCCTGAGCTAAAAACTCAGGATTTTTTCTGCTTAAAATTCTCTGAAAACCTTGATAAATCTCGTGATATGGCCAGTTTTATGGATTGTAAATTCTATTAATTCCTTATATGTTGTACGGGTATAAAACAGCAGTTTTAACTATAAATTGGGGAATTTACATGGTTTTTGAGCGCACCACATCGCAAGTCCTGTTTGATAACGGGACACATAAATGCATTAGTTTTACCAGTCTGGTCAAAGGTGAAGGCGTTCAGGCAAACCAGTTTTTGATTATTGACAATGAGCGCGCTGCGGTACTCGATCCGGGTGGCGATTTGACCTATGTTCCGCTGACCATGGAGCTGAATAAATACACCCGCTTGACCCATCTGGACTATGTCATGGCTTCACATCAGGACCCGGACATTATCACTTCCATGCCGCGCTGGCTGGTATATACCGATGCCAAAGTGGTGGCTTCCAAGCTCTGGGCGCGTTTCTTGCCACATTTAAACTCGGCCTTTATGAGTGACCGGATGAAAGGCAACTGGCTGGATCGGCTGGTCGAACTCCCGGATCACGGCCAGATCATTCCTCTGGGTAATGCCAATATTGTGGCGGTGCCAGCGCATTTTCTGCATTCGGTGGGCAATTTCCAGTTTTATGATCCGATTGCCAAGATCCTGTTTTCGGGAGATATGGGCGCATCGATGGTCGATGATGCTGCCAAACCATTGGAAAACTTTGCGGCGCATATCCCAAAAATGAAAAGCTTTCATCAGCGTTATATGTGCAATAACAAGGTGATTCGTCTTTGGGTGAACATGGTGCGGGGCATGGATATCGAGATGATTGTGCCGCAGCATGGCACGCCTTTTATGGGTAAAGAGCAGATCACCCAGTTTCTGGACTGGATTGAAACGCTGCAATGTGGCACCGACCTGATGGACGAAACTGTTTTTACCTGTCCTGAATAGTTCACAGAAAAATAAAATTTTTCTTGTGTAGAAAAACAACATTTTTTATATTTCTTCTCCAAAAAACTTTTTTTTGATCATGAGAACTTATAAGAAATGTTATCTCAAGTTCCAACACCAGATGCATGTTTAAGCTGCGGGGCGTGCTGCGCCTATTTCAGGGTTTCGTTTTACTGGGCTGAAGGGATTCATATGCCTGAGCATTATACGGAACCTGTAACAGCAGTTTATTCATGTATGGCTGGAACCAATCAAAAAAATCCACGCTGTATTGCACTGGATGGCACCATCGGCCAGCAGGTCAGTTGCGGTATGTATGAGCTGCGCAGTTCATCCTGCAAAGAAGTACAGATCGCCGATGATCAATGCAATAAAGCCCGTTTGGCACATAATATGTTGCCTTTTATTCAGATTGAAAATGATGAAGCTGACAATGATGACAGTTTTGAATACGTCAGCTAAATCGACCCAAAGCAGAGTTTAGGCTCTGCTTTTTAGCTTTTTAAAGTATCGGGATTGAGTTCAAGCATCAGGCTACTGTGGTCAGTTCTTTTCTGATGTCGTATTTCTCAAATTGATTCACTGGAAAAAATCCAGCCCTCAAAACTATTTTAATGCAAAAATAATTTTGCAATTGCAATGAAATTTAAGTCGATATTTGTTTATAATAGTGCACGGAAATTACCAGTGAGACTGTTATGTTGACCATCGTTCAAGACGCGTTAACCTTCGATGATGTCCTATTACTCCCTGCCTATTCTACTGTTCTCCCAAAAGATGTCTCTCTAAAGACACGCCTGACCCGTGGCATTAACCTGAATATTCCTCTTGTGTCTGCAGCGATGGATACGGTGACTGAGTCCCGTATGGCAATTGCAATGGCGCAAAACGGTGGTATCGGTATTTTGCACAAGAACATGGATATCGCTGTTCAGGCTGCAGAAGTGCGCCGTGTGAAAAAATTCGAAGCGGGTATGGTCAAAGACCCGATTACAGTTACTCCTGAAACCACAGTACGTGAATTGATTGCTTTGACTCAAGCCAACAATATCAGTGGTGTACCAGTGGTGAAAGATGGCAAAGTGGTCGGTATTGTGACAGGTCGCGATACACGCTTTGAAACCAATCTTGAGCAGCCAGTCAGCAACATCATGACTGGTCAGGATCGTCTGGTAACAGTTCGCGAAGGCGAATCGAAAGAAAATATCCAAGCCTTATTACAGCAGCACCGTATTGAAAAAGTATTGGTGGTGAATGATCAGCAAGAGCTGAAAGGCTTGATTACGGTGACAGATTTCCGTAAAGCTGAACTTTATCCAAACAGCTGTAAAGATGATTTAGGTCGTCTACGTGTCGGTGCTGCAGTCGGTACCGGTGCAGAAACTCCAAGCCGTGTTGAAGCGCTGGTTGAAGCCGGTGTCGATGCGATTGTTGTCGATACAGCACATGGTCATTCTGCGGGTGTGATCGAACGGGTACGTTGGGTGAAAGCCAACTATCCACAAGTTCAGGTGATTGGCGGTAACATCGCAACTGGCGATGCTGCATTGGCCTTGCTTGATGCAGGTGCGGATGCGGTTAAAGTCGGGATTGGTCCGGGTTCAATCTGTACCACACGTATTGTGGCCGGTATTGGTATGCCGCAAATTTCTGCAATCGATTCTGTAGCCAATGCGCTGAAAGATCAGATTCCGTTGATTGCGGATGGTGGTATCCGTTTCTCTGGCGATATGGCCAAAGCGATTGGTGCGGGTGCAAGTACCATTATGGTCGGTTCATTGATGGCCGGTACTGAAGAAGCACCGGGCGAAGTTGAATTCTTCCAGGGCCGTTATTACAAAGCCTACCGCGGTATGGGTTCGTTGGGTGCCATGGCGGGTGCAACCGGTTCGGCTGACCGTTACTTCCAGGACTCTAAAGCCGGTGCCGAGAAATTGGTTCCTGAAGGCATTGAAGGTCGTGTACCGTACAAAGGTCCAATGGGCAATATCGTGCATCAGATGATGGGCGGCCTACGTTCTTCGATGGGTTATACCGGTTCTGCGATGATTGAAGACCTGCGTCAAAATGCCAAGTTTGTGAAAATCACTTCTGCCGGTATGTCGGAATCACATGTGCATGATGTGACCATTACCAAAGAAGCACCCAACTATCGCGTGGGTTAATCTCCTGTGATTTAAAATTTTTAAAAGCCGTCATGCAAATGACGGCTTTTTTATTTTGGTGTAAAGTGTGGCACAGGGAAAAAATGGGTGAGATCAATCATCCGCTAAGAAGTGAGATAAAGATGAGTTATTTTGGTACGGATGGTATTCGTGGAAAGTTTGGCGAATTGCCGATTACCCCTGAGTTTGCCCTGAAATTGGGGTTTGCAGCCGGTAAGGTTTTAAAGCGTCATAGTAAAAAAGCCAAGCCCTTGGTGGTTTTGGGTAAAGATACCCGTTTGTCTGGCTATATCCTGGAAGCCGCCTTGCAGGCAGGTTTAAATGCGGCTGGCGTCTATGTTCATCTTTTAGGCCCACTGCCAACACCGGCGATTGCCCATTTGACCCGCGCCTTGCATGCCAGCCTGGGAATTGTAATTTCTGCTTCGCATAATCCGTATTTCGATAACGGTATTAAGTTTTTCTCGGCGGAAGGCAAGAAATTACCGGATGCCTTGCAAGAAGAAATCAATCAGGAACTCGAACAAGATTTCATCATTGAAGATACCGCGAGCCTGGGTAAAAGTATCCGGGTCAAAGATGCCAATGGTCGCTATATTGAATTCTGTAAATCGACTTTCCCCTATCATCTGGACTTGAATGAACTCACCATTGTGGTGGATTGTGCCAATGGTGCCGCCTATAACGTCGGGCCTGCTGTGTTCCGTGAGCTGGGCGCACGTGTGATTGCCATTCATAATGAACCGACCGGGTTAAATATCAATAAAGACTGTGGTTCGACTCATCCTGAAAGCTTGCAACAAGCCGTGATCCAGCATCAGGCCGACTTAGGTGTTGCTTTTGATGGCGATGCCGACCGTGTAGTTCTGGTGGATCAGTCTGGAAAGCTGATTGATGGCGACCATATTCTGTATATTCTTGCCACGCAAAGCTCGAAAAAGCCGGCAGGTATCGTCGGTACCTTAATGAGCAATATGGCACTGGAACTGGCACTGGAAAAAGCTCAAGTGCCATTATTACGTGCCAAAGTCGGCGACCGTTATGTGTTGCAAGGTCTGGAAGAAAACGGCTGGACGATTGGTGGCGAGCCTTCTGGGCATATTCTGACCTTGGACAAGAGCACCACCGGCGATGCCATTATTGCCGCCTTGCAAGTGCTGACAGTCATGGTTGAACAGAAGAAAGCCCTGCATGAGCTGGTGGCTGATTTTCAACTGTTGCCAAATGTCCTGGTCAATGTGCGTTTAGATGCCATGTTTGATCCTTATTCAGTACCGGCCTTGGCCGCTGAATTTGAAAAAGCCGAACAGCAGCTTAAAGGGCGTGGCCGCTTGTTGATTCGTAAATCAGGCACTGAACCGGTGATTCGTGTCATGGTGGAAGGCGAAGATTTAAGTGAAGTGACTGCACTGGCAAATTCATTAGCTGATGCTGTACGTGCCAATGCCGCTTAGAGGAAGAAAGAATGAGTGATCTGATCAAAGATCTGAGTGAGCTACGCCTGAATTATCAGAAAGGCGAGCTGCAAGAACAGCAGGTCAACCCGAATCCGCATATGCAGTTCTTGCAATGGTTTAACCATGCACTAGAAGCGAAGCTGCATGAACCCTATGCCATGTCATTGGCAACGGCGGATGCTCAAGGTCGTCCGCATGTGCGTACCGTATTGCTGCGCGGGGCGACTGAAGCAGGCTATGATTTCTATACTAATTATGACAGCCAAAAAGGTTTGGATCTGGCCGAAAATCCGTATGCTGAATTATTGTTCTATTGGCAGGATCAGGAACGTCAGATTCGGGTGAGTGGTAAAGTCATCAAGATTTCTGAACAGGAGTCGACTGATTACTATCATAAACGCCCACGTGACAGCCAGATTGCTGCGCATATCAGCACCCCGCAAAGTGGGGTAATTGCCAGCCGTGAAGAGCTGCAACAGCGTTTCTGGGACTTGCATAATCAGGTGGCGAATCAGCAACAGCTGGATAAACCGGAATTCTGGGGCGGTTATCGTCTCGAACCCGATTATTATGAATTCTGGCAGGGCCGTCCGAACCGTTTGCATGACCGTTTAAGCTATGAGAAAATTGATGGTGCATGGCAATTGCAACGCTTGATGCCTTGATTATGCCAAAAATCATGCCAAAACTCGAGATTAAGCAGCGCCCCTTTTTGACCCGTCCTGAAAATTTTCAGGGTGTTCCAGCGTTTGTGGCTGAAATTCTGGCCCGTCGAGGGGTGGAGTCCGAGCAGGAACTTGAGCTTAAACTCAAGCATCTGCTGGCACCGACCATGAAAGGCCTGACGGATGCGATTCAGTTGATCGATCAGGCAATTGATCGTGGGCAGAAAATCGTGATTGTCGGCGATTACGATGCCGATGGTGCAACCAGTACTGCACTCATGGTGCTGGCTCTACGTGATATGGGGGCGAATGTCGAGTATCTGGTACCAGACCGTTTTAAATATGGTTATGGTCTGACTGCGGCCATTGCCGATCTGGCTTTTGTTAATTTTACTCCGGATTTATTGATTACCGTGGACAATGGTATTTCCAGCCATGCAGGAGTGAAACAGGCGCAAGATCATGGCATGCAGGTGATCATTACCGATCACCATCTGACCACCAAGCCGACACCTGAAGCCGAAGCGGTGGTCAATCCGAATCAGCTCGGTTGTGATTTCCCCAGCAAAGCCTTGGCCGGGGTCGGGGTGGCGTTTTATGTGCTGGCCAATCTGTCGACCCATCGCAAAAAACTTGGAAAATCGACCACTCAAATTATTCATTATCTTGATCTGGTGGCACTCGGTACTTATGCCGATGTCGCCAGTCTGGACTATAACAACCGGATTCTGGTCGATGCGGGCCTGAAACGGATTCAGCAAGGGCAGTGCCGCGCAGGGGTCAGTGCGCTACTGGATATTGCAAAACGTGATCCGGCAGGTCTAAAAGCGCAAGATCTCGGTTTTGTCTTAGGGCCGCGAATTAATGCAGCCGGACGGATGGAAACCATGGACATCGGGATCGAGTGTCTATTGGCGCCGGATCTGGCAAACGCCTATCCACTGGCCGAACAGTTGAATCAACTGAATGTTGAACGCCGTCAGGTCGAAGCTAAAATCAAGCAGGACGCTTTAAACGAACTTGAGAAAATCCAGCTGGACGAAACTGAATTGCCGGCTGCATTAATCATGTTTGAACAGCATTGGCATCAAGGTGTCATTGGTATTGTGGCGGGGCGTTTAAAAGAGCAATTTCATCGTCCGAGTATTGTCTTTGCGGCAGATGAAGATGGAATACATATCAAGGGTTCAGCGCGTTCGATTGACGGGATTCATATCCGTGATGCGATTGAACAGGTGGCGGAGCAATATCCACATTTAGTCAGTCATTTTGGCGGGCATGCAGCAGCAGCGGGTTTAACCCTGAAAAAAGAAAATTTTGCTGAATTTAAGCAGGTCTTTGAAGCACTGATTGCTACGATGGACGCGGATTTATTCACTGCGACTTTATGGACGGATGGGGAGCTATCCGCTTCGGCTTTCCAGATCGAAACAGTCGATATCCTGCAAAATTTAAGTCCGTGGGGGCAAAAATTCCCTCCACCTATTTTTGAAGGGATCTTCAAGATTATGGACTATCGTTGGCTCAAAGATGTACATCTTAAATTACGCGTGGCGTTGGAAAATGGGCAGGTGATTGATGCGATCGCCTTCAATGCAGCCGATAAATATGAATTTGATCCGATGAAAGATACGCGCTTGGTGTATGAGCTGGATAAAAATGTCTTTAATGGCAATGTCAGCCTGCAAATGCGGATTATCCATTTAGAACAATAGGCCATAAAAAACCGCTCACTTGAGCGGTTTTTTTGCTTTTAATCGGAGAGATTAGAAGCGGTATGCACCACGTACGCCAAAGGTATCAGCATTATCAGCAAAATTAATCGAACCTTCTAAGCTAACTTGTTGGTTAAAGAATTTCTTGGCACGAATGGTAAAGACATCATTACCTTCTAGATCTGAGTCAGAGAATCCTAAGCCAACACTGAAAGTTTTATCGAGATATAAATCCGCACCTAGGTTATAAGCATCGATATCACCAAAACTTGCACCACCTTCGAAGTTCATATCGTATTGACCGACTTGTGTTACATATTTAGCACGTAAAGTTGGATCAATTTCATCGTCTGCATTGTCTTCAGAAATACCTACAAGACCAAGTGCTACTAATAAGCCAGGAACAGGTAAATAACCCGCTTCAGCAGCGTAACCAGTTATGTCACCAGCGTCATTATCAAAATGAGTAATATTACCACTTAAATAAAAGTCTGAATTTGGAACAAAATATTCAATACCAGCACCAATGCCAAACGTGTCTGAATCATCTTGATAGCTTAATACACCATTCACATTGCTGGCACGGTTTAAAAATGCAGCTTCATTCAAAGGCGAATTTTTGACTTGGACCGAGTTGAAGTAGTAAGTCCCATCGATAGCAAAACCTACATCTGAACCACCTTGGTCACGATCAATAAGATCAATAGAAGCCCCAACTTCAGTTTGGTAAGCGTGTGCAGTTCCCAGGCCAGCAAGAAGCGCTGTAGCAAGAGCAAGTTTCTTAAGCATTTAGATTTCTCTCTTTGTTATAAAAATATGACTGTATTATTAACAGTTGTAACAAATTGTACAGTTTATATTCGTTCAGTCAATGTGCAAAAAATACCTAAATGCTGGTTAAAAGTGCAATAAAAAAACCCATCCGAGGATGGGTTTTTTTATAAATGGCTAATCTGTGGTTTTAGATTAGAAGCGGTATTTCGCTGCTACACCAAATTTGTTGTAATCATTGTTGCCTACTTCACCAAAACCAACTCGACCTTCCAGGCTCACTTGCTGGTTAATGAATTTACGAGCACTGATCCCGAACTCATTGGTATCTGTAGGGCCAAGATCTTTACTTGCATAATCTACACCAACACTGAGTGTCTTATCGATAAAATAGTCTGCTGCCAGATTGTATTCATCTAGATCACCAAAGCCTGCGCCAGCTTCCAGGTTGATATCTTTACCATTACTAAGTGTAGTCACATATTTAGCACGTAATGTTGGATCTACGCCGTCATCATAGTCATTATCATAACCTTTTAAACCGGCAGCAATTAATAGGCCCGGTGCTGGAAGGTAACCGATTTCAGCACCATAAACGGTTTGATCAAAGTTAGGGCCAACGTCGCGTTTAACATCATCACGACCAACATTACCACTTAGGTAGAAGTCTGAATTTGGTACAAAATATTCAGCGCCTACGCCGTAACGATGACGGTCATCATTACCGATTTCATCATATTGATATTGAGCGCTTACATTGCTGGCACGATCAAGGAACGCTGCCTCTGCTAATGGTGAATTACGTGTTTGAACTGGATTGAAGTAATATTTACCATCGACACCGAAAGAACCGCTAGTTCCGCCGAAATCCGGGTCAATTACTCCTGCTGATGCACCAATTTCTGCCTGGTAAGCATGTGCTGCTGTACCTGTCATTGCTATTGCTGAAAGTAGTGCCGAAGCAATCGCTAATTTTTTCATGGTTACTACCCCTCAAATCTTTAGTTAAAAACATTACACTTTTTGTTACAACTTTCAGTCTAGAGCAATTTCAAAGATCGTCAATCAAAGGAAAGTTACAGCAATGTGAATAGCGTAATCTTATGTAATCTTTTCTAAATAAGTAACTGAATAATAAAATTAAATTTATAATGTAGTGTTTTATTAAAACTGTGTAGATATTGTGGAATGTATTGAATTTGCTGATTTTTTATTCAATTTGGTAGATATTTTTAGACGATAAAATTAAATGAAAAACTATATTTTGATAATGAATGCGAGATGCGAAATCCGATCAAGCTTCAGATCAAAACGACATTTAATAACCGATTCAATTGTCAAAAATTTCCTGACGAAAACATAACTCTAAATTGGGATGACATTCGAGCTTTGGACTGGATCCACCACACTGAAATAGCAGAAATAGACTGTGCTATAATATGGGGCTAAATAATTTGTGCCTAATTTTGATTGAGAGTAATTCACGTGGAAATTAATCCGTATCTAAACCAATTAAAAGACTTAAACGAACGTGGTCAAACACTACGGGGGTATCTTTGACTACGATCTGAAAAAAGAGCGTTTAGAAGAAGTCCTGCGTGAATTAGAAGATCCCACCATCTGGAATGACCAGAGTCGTGCCCAGGCCATGGCCAAAGAAAAAGGCGAACTTGAGAACGTATTAAATGTGCTGGATGGTTTGACCACACAGCTTGAAGATGCGCAGGCCTTGCTTGATCTGGCAGTGGAAGCGGATGATGAAGGCTTACTGGAAGATGTACAGGCTGAACTGACTACAGCTGAAGAAGAACTGGCTAAACTTGAATTCCGTCGTATGTTCAACAATCCGATGGATCCTAATCCTTGTTATTTAGAAATTCAGGCCGGTTCGGGTGGTACTGAAGCGCAGGACTGGGCATCGATGCTCATGCGGATGTACCTGCGCTGGATTGAACGCCATGGCTTTAAAGCAGAAATCATGGAAGAATCGGACGGCGATGTCGCAGGGCTTAAATCAGCGACGATTCGTGTAGACGGTGAATATGCCTATGGCTGGTTACGTACCGAGTCAGGCGTACATCGTTTAGTGCGTAAATCGCCATTTGACTCGGGCAACCGTCGTCATACCTCATTCTCGGCTGTGTTTGTTTCGCCTGAAGTCGATGACAATATTGAGATCGAAATTAATCCGGCAGATGTGCGTACCGATACCTATCGTGCATCGGGTGCCGGTGGTCAGCATATTAACAAAACGGATTCTGCGGTTCGTTTAACGCATGCACCGACCGGGATTGTAGTGGCCTGTCAGAACCAGCGTTCACAGCATGCCAACCGCGACCATGCCTGGAAGCAGTTACGCGCCAAACTTTATGAACGTGAAATGCAAATTCGTAATGATGCTGCAAAAGCGCTGGAAGATACCAAGTCTGATATCGGCTGGGGAAGCCAGATTCGTTCATACGTTCTGGATGATTCACGTATTAAAGACTTACGTACCAGTGTCGAAAGTTCCAATACCGGCGCGGTTCTGGATGGCGATCTGGATAAATTTATCGAAGCAAGCTTGAAACAGGGCTTGTAAGAAATTGTTTAAATAGCTGGCGTAACCAAGTTAGTACAGACTGTGACTCTTATATCTAAATTTATCGATATATAAATCGATAAAATGCGATATAATCGGTTTAGATGCTGAAACAAATTTTGTTACGCCACAGATTGTGATGTACCTATGGATCTTGATCTAATTTTTAAAGCCTTAGCCAATCCGATACGTCGGCAGATTCTGGAATGGTTGAAATCGCCAGAACAATATCTGTCTGTGGAAGAGTGTGGCGGCTTTCAACGCGGGGTCTGTGCAGGGCAGATTGAAAAGTTAGGACAAGTCTCTCAGTCCACCATGTCCAATCATTTGTCTGTCTTGCAGCAGGCCGGTTTAATCACCGCGACCAAGCACGGACAATGGTCTTATTTCTCGCGTAATGAAGCTTTGATTCAGCAATATATCGACTATATGCAACAACACCTTTAATCCAACAGGTGGGAGTACCGATGGCTGAATTAAATTCTCCTTTAACGCTTGGCGCGTTAGAACTTAAAAACCGTGTCATCATGGCACCGCTTACGCGTAGTCGTGCAACTGACGACCGCGTACCAACGCCAATGATGGCCGAATACTATGCACAACGTGCAAGTGCCGGTTTAATCATTTCTGAAGCCACGGTGATTTCTGAAGAAGCCAATGGTTACCGCAATACTCCTGGTCTCTTTACTGATGCGCAGGTAGCAGGCTGGCAGCAGGTGACTCAAGCGGTGCATGACCAAGGTGGCCTGATTGTGGCGCAGCTGTGGCATGTGGGGCGTGTGTCTGATCCAGAACTGTTAAATGGTGAAACGCCAGTATCGGCGAGCAGTGTACAACAGGCCGGTCATGTCAGTTTATTGCGTCCAAAACGTCCTTATGTGTTGCCGCGTGCGCTGGAAATTTCAGAAATTCATGCCATTACCGAACAATATAAACAGGCGGCAATTTGCGCCAAAGCTGCCGGTTTTGATGGGGTTGAGCTGCATGCCGCCAATGGTTATCTGATTGACCAGTTCCTGCAAACTAAGACCAACCAGCGTGAAGATGAATACGGGGGGTCAGTCGAAAACCGTGCCCGTTTCCTGCTGGAAGTCATGGATGCACTGATTGATGTCTGGGGTGCAGGCCGTGTCGGAATTCATTTGGCACCGCGTGGCGATGAACACGATATGGGCGACAATGATCCACGTGAAACCTTCGGTTATGTCATGGAACAGTTGGGCAAGCGCCAGATCGCGTTCTTCTTTACCCGTGAATATCTGGCGGAAGACAGTATCTCGGAGTATATGAAACAGCGTTCAAACGGCGTGCCGTATATGGCCAATATGCGTTTAAGTCGTGACGATGCGATTGAATTGCTGGCTTCAGGCAAAGCAGATGCGGTAGCTTTTGGTAAGGCTTATATTGCCAATCCGGATTTATACGAGCGCCTACTCGAAGATGCACCGCTAAATGAACTAAAGCTGGAAAATATGATCGGAACCAATGTCGCAGAAGGCTATATTGATTATCCGACATTGGCTGAAGCAGACGCTTTAACTACTGTAGAATAATCTAAAAATGAGCCACATCGATTAACATGTCGATGTGGCTCTGTTATATTTTGTCGATTGAATCTGTTTCGAGGCGCATTTGGCTACTCCATTTTGGTATAACGCAGCGTTAGCTCTGATTAAACCCTTATATCAATCGCGTATTCGTAAACGTGCGACCGATCCTGAACAATTACAACAAGAACTGACAGAACGTTTCGGCCCATTTCAGCCGCCCAAAAATCTGCATGCCATCTGGTTTCATGTGGTCTCGGTCGGTGAGACCAATGCTGCCCAGCCTCTCATCGAACATTATTTAAAATCGGGTCATCCGGTGCTGGTCACCAATACCACCAAAACCGGTCAGGCACGGGCCAAATCACTTTTTTTAAAAGCACCTTATCTGGATTTATTTCAAGCGGTCTATTTACCTGCTGATCAGAAAGTACTGATCCGTGATTTTTATCAGCAGTATCAGCCAAAACTGTTATTGCTGATGGAAACCGAGCTTTGGCCGAATCTGCTGGATCAGGCACCAGAGTTTGATGTAGCCACGATTTTGTTAAATGCGCGTCTTTCGGAAAAGTCGGCCAAGGGCTATGCCAGGGTTAAAGGTCTGACCCGGAGCATGCTACAGCAGTTAAGTCAGCTTTTGGCACAAGATACTGCCACCCAGCAGCGTTATATCGAGTTGGGGATCACCGCCGAAAAAACCCAGGTTTTGGGCAATATCAAATTTGATATTACTGCACCACAAAGTTTTGTAGAACATGCTGCAAACTTGAAGCAAGCATGGCAACTGGCAGGTCGCAAAATTATGATACTGGCCAGTACCCATGCGCCTGAAGAAAAAGACATTCTAAGCGCTTTAAAATCGGCTTTAGATAGCAACCCAAAACTTTTATGTATCGTCGTACCCCGTCATCCGGAACGTTTTGATGAGGTGTTTCAGGCTGCACAGAGTTTAAATTTAATAACTCAGCGCCGTAGTTTGGCCCAGAACATTGAAGCAGATACCCAGGTTTATCTGGCGGATTCGATGGGGGAAATGTGGCTCTGGTATGCTTTGAGTCAGGCCTGTTATGTCGGTGGTTCGTTGAACGAGCCAGGTGGTGGACATAATATTCTGGAGCCGATTGCGCTGAATGTGCCGACTGTTTTAGGCAAAAACTATTTTAATTTTCAGACGATCGTAGATGAGTTTGTTCAGGCAGACGCAGTCGCAGTGGTGCAGGATGCCCAGCAGGCTACAGATATATTACTGGAACTTTTACGAGATCAGGTCAAGGCGGAAAATTTGAATGCAGCAGCGCAGCAAATTATGCAGTTAAATACGGGATCGCTTGCTAAGCATATTCAGGTGATTGATCAGTATCTCTAAGTGTGTGCTAGTCATACTCTCCAATCTACCTTTCTGGGATAACTGGTCATTTGTAGAGGGGTTCTACTTTTAAGGGATTAAAAGTAGCAAAAATCCTTTGCGGTACTGAAGGTACTTCCTGTACCTCAGTACCGCGGGCGGCATCCTTGCCGCCGGTCTAAATAGTAGATGTCGTCTGAGATTCTAATAAGGTTTTTTTAGTATCTGCAGTTTTGGTCATAATCCTATTCTAAATTTTTTTGGTTTCTTTTAATTTTATGAATATCGTCCTGCTTGATCCACGTCAAACCGAAACTGAACTTTGGTCCATTACCTCAACTCGGCAACTGGAACATTTACAGCAACATCTACAGATTCAGGTGGGAGGTACATTAAAAGTAGGAGTGCTGGAAGGTCAGCGTTATCTCACCGAGATTGTCGAGATTTCTGAAAAGGCAGTGCGACTAAAACCGCTTCAAGAGGATGCTGTTCCAAAAAAATTACCCCTAACTTTAATTGTGGCCTTGCCACGGCCGAAAGTGCTGCGCCGTCTGATCATGGACAGTGTCACTTTGGGCGTGGAAAAAATCATTTTACTGCATAGCTACCGCGTCGATAAAAGCTACTGGCAAACCCCATTTTTACAGCAGTTAAATCATTATATCGAGCTGGGACTGGAACAGGCCGGGGATACAATAGCTCCGAAAATCGAGCTGTATAAACGTTTTAAGCCTTTTGTTGAAGATATTTTGCCGGGTTTGATTACGGCTGACCGACCCGCTTATGTGGCACATCCTTATGCCGAACAATCCATGCCTTTTGCGATTCCGCATCCTTGTACGATGATCATCGGCCCGGAAGGTGGATTCATTCCTTATGAAGTAGATTTACTGGTTAAAAACGGCTGCCAGGCTGTGAGTCTGGGCAACCGTATTCTCCGCACTGAAACCGTGATTCCCTATGTTCTAGGTCGACTGTTTAGCACGAGCTGAGGCATCTTCATTGCCTTCGCCGCGATAGACTTTGACTTCCTGTACCGGATAAGGAATTGAAATATGATGTTCGGCAAATGCCTGAATCACGCGTTCCTGCACCGCACTGATTGAGGTTCCTGTGCCTGTCTCAGTGGTATCGACCCACCAGAGCGCTTTTAAGGTAATGGAAAAATCAGCCAGCGCCGTGACATTGACACTAAAGCCCGGCTGACTGAGGATGGTCGGGTCTTTATCTAAAATGGCGGTAATCAGGTCTTTGGCTTTCTGGATATCATCTTCATAGCCAATGCCCACTACAAACTCACAGCGACGGCGGGTATAGGCCGTGTTTACCGTCACGGCACTGGTATAGACCGTGGCATTGGGAATCACGATACGGCGGCCATCCGGTGAGCGCAAAAAAGTCGCACGAATCTGGATATCTTCGACTGTGCCTTCCATGCCATTGACGATAATATCATCGCCAATCTTGAATGGTTCACCGAGTAAAATCAGCACACCAGAAAGCAGGTTCTGGAAAATATCCTTGAAGGCAAAACCAATGGCGACTGAACCAATCCCGAGGGCACTCATGAGCTGACCCGGGGTAAAGCCAGGCACGGCAATGACCAGTCCAATCAAAACACCAAAGAAAATAATAAAGGTACTGCCGACACGGTTCAGGACCAATACCAGATTCTGGCGGGTATAAGAGCGGTTCTCTAAAGTTTTGCGCACAAAAAACTTAAACAGTTTTGACAATAGCCAGAAAATGACAATGACCACCAGCGCAATACCGAAATAAGGCACACGTTCCCAGAAACCTTCCATGATCTTGTCAATGGTGCTATAGGCATCGTTGTATTTGGCAGTATGTTCAATCACGGTCTGGGTGGTTTTTTCAGTTGCCTGATGCAACAACTCCGTGGTGCCCTCAGTGACCTGGCTTAAGGTATTATTTTGCTCTGCCACAAAAATTCCATCATTTAAATTTTGCCTATTTTGCCTGATGTTGAGCAAAAAATTAAGAAGCGCTATCCGCCAGGAATGGATATTTCCTAAAAACAAGCAGACGGCTGTTAAAAATATTGTGTGGTTTTTTGCATGATCTCAGGCGGGATATGTGGCTGTTCTCCACCGCTCATATAACCCAATAAAGCCAGCGATCCCAATAGGCTCAGTAGTATCAGGACAATCATCAGCCAGGCCAGCATCTTTTCCCAGAGCAGGGTCATCCGCGCAGGACCATAGTCATTTATGCCGCGATCTCCCGAACCAAAAACGATATAAAGCCATACAAAAATGTTCACCAAGGGCAGCAACAGCAGCAGCGCCCACCAGCCACTGCGGTTCATGTCATGCAAACGGCGAACGGTCACCACTAAAGCGAAATAGGCATAGGCCAGAATCATGATCAGCACGCCGATACCGGCCAAGCCTTGTAGTGAAAGCAGCCAGTTAGAATCCATTGAATGGACTGCAATATTCACAATATCAATACTTAAGCCCAGCGCAATACTGCTAAACAGGAAGATGAAATGTAGAAATGCTGACCACGCAATAAAACTCAGACGCCCGAAACGGCCTTTTATCGACAAGGGATGATCCGTTGCCACTAAAGCGGGAGGGGTGAAATAGGGAGATTCTGGCGATTTCATAAATATGATCCTGAACTGAACAAAATGAAATAAGAGCGAGAGCTAAATTCTATTTTTTAAAGGGCATTGCTACAGATCATACACAGTTATGCAGAATATTCTGTACTGTAAGTTGTGCTTTATTTTGTTTGAATTTGAATAAATAATCTACGACGAAAGCATGATTGCCGGATTCGAAATAAGCAGGCCATACTGCCATTATGCATAAAAAACAATCAACAACACAGCATTAACCTCTCGTGATGAGATAGAACAAAATCAAGGAAGTGAAATATGCAAGAGATCTATCCAGTACCCGAAGATTTTAAAAAAACAGCACGTACGCTTGAAGACCAGTATTTCGAACGTTATCAACATTCCATCGAGCAGCCAGAAGCATTCTGGACAGAACAGGCACAACGTCTGGACTGGATCAAGCCTTTTACCCAAGTCAAAAATACCAGTTTCGATCCCGACAATTTTAAAATTGAATGGTTTGCTGATGGTCAGCTCAATGTCAGCGCCAACTGTCTGGACCGTCATCTGAAAGAACATCCCTATAAGCCGGCCATTATCTGGGAAGGGGATCATCCTTCACGGCACAAGATTATTTCTTTTGCCGAGTTGCATGACGAAACCTGCCGTTTCGCCAATGTGCTGAAAAAAAATGGCATTGCTAAAGGCGACCGGGTGATGCTGTACATGCCCATGGTCTCTGAAGCCGCGATTGCCATGCTGGCCTGCGCACGCATCGGGGCGGTGCATTGCGTGGTATTTGGTGGATTTTCACCTGATTCTCTGGCCAGCCGGATTGAAGACTGTCAGGCCAAAATGGTGATTACGGCCGATTCCGGTATGCGTGGCGGGAAACCGATTCCGCTAAAAGCCAATGTTGATGAAGCTCTGAAACTGGCTGGTACAGACTCCATTCAAAATGTAATAGTGGTGCATCGCACCGGCAACCCGATTGAAATGCAAGAGGGGCGCGACCTGTGGTATCACATGGAAATCATGTCGGTGAATGACATTTGCCCACCGGAACCGATGAATGCCGAAGATCCGCTATTTATCCTGTATACCTCAGGTTCGACCGGCAAGCCCAAGGGCGTGATGCATACCACGGGCGGCTATCTGACTTATGTGAATTGCAGTTTCCGCGAAGTGTTTGACATCAAACAGGATGATATCTTTTGGTGTACCGCAGATGTCGGCTGGATTACCGGACATTCCTATGTGCTGTATGGCCCATTGTCGAATGGCACCACGACTCTTATGTTCGAGGGTGTTCCGCAGTATCCGAGCTGGGCGCGTACCGGACACATTGTCGATAAGCATAACGTCACCATTCTCTATACCGCACCGACAGCCATCCGCGCCATGATGCGTGAAGGCGATGCCTTTGTGCGGGAAAGTGACCGCAGCAGCCTGAGAATTTTAGGTTCGGTGGGTGAGCCGATCAATCCTGAAGCCTGGAACTGGTATTACACCGTGGTCGGTGAAAGTCGCTGTCCCGTCATTGATACCTGGTGGCAGACGGAAACCGGCGGTTTTATGATTACGCCATTGCCAGGCGCGACTGATTTGAAACCGGGTTCTGCAACACGGCCTTTCTTTGGGGTACAACCTGCGATTGTCGATGCAGATGGCAAGGAGCTGGAAGGCGAAGCTGAAGGCAATCTGGTGATTAAAGATTCCTGGCCGGGCCAGATGCGAACCATCTGGGGTGATCCGGAACGTTTTATCGAAGCCTATTTCTCGACTTATCCGGGTACTTATTTTACCGGAGATGGCGCGCGTCGCGATAAAGACGGTTATTACTGGATTACTGGCCGGGTCGATGATGTGCTGAATGTGTCCGGACACCGTTTAGGCACAGCTGAAGTTGAAAGTGCGTTGGTGGCCCATGAAGCAGTGGCTGAGGCTGCTGTGGTGGGTATGCCGCATGACATTAAAGGGCAGGGAATTTGTGCCTTTGTCACCTTACAGGCCGACGTGACCAGTTCAGATGAATTGCGTGCTGAACTGGTGAGCTGGGTGCGCAAGATTTTGGGGCCAGTGGCGACACCCGATGCACTGTACTGGGCACCCGCTTTGCCCAAAACCCGTTCAGGGAAAATCATGCGCCGGATCTTGAGAAAGATTGCAGCCAATGAGCTGGATAGCCTGGGCGATACCTCGACATTGGCTGAACCACAAGTGGTGGGTCATCTGATTGCAGAGGTACAAGCCAATCATCGTTAAATAGCTAAAGTCCACAAGCAAAATACCGGCTGCACGCAGCCGGTATTTTTAGATCAGGAATAAGCTCTGCATGCTTTCGAATATAGCGCAACGTCTTGATCTGCTAAGCTGCCCACATGCTGAACATGAGTTAAAATAATGAATGTACGATCACTATATTTAGATCAATCTCCTGTCGATATTGCCCAGAAACTTGCAGAACAATTTGCCCAAACTGCCGCAGTGCGAGACAAGCAGGGCGGTAATCCCAAGCATGAACGAGACCTGATCCGTAACAGTGGTCTGCTCGGCTTGTCTATTCCTGTTGCCTATGGTGGACAGGGGGCAGACTGGCGGACAATTTTTAAAACCATTCAGACCCTGGCGCAGGTCGATAGCTCTCTGGCGCATGTTTATGGATTTCATCATTTATTGATTGCCACCGTACAGCTATTCTCCCAACCTGAGCAATATGGCAAATGGTTTGCACAGACTGCACAAAATAATCTGTTCTGGGGCAATACTCTCAATCCGCTGGATCGTCGTACCACGGCAATTCAAGTCTCAGAGCATGAATATATTTTCCATGGTGATAAAAGCTTTTGTTCTGGTTCGATCGATTCGGATATGTTGCTGTGTTCAGGTTATAACGAAGCCGGAAAATTGCTGATTGGCGTGATTCCTACCCAGCGACAGGGGGTGAGCTTTCTAGGCGACTGGAACAATATGGGCCAGCGCCAGACTGACAGCGGCACCAGTCATTTTGAACAGGTCAACATTCACCGGGATGAATTGCTGCTCAATCCGGGGCCACTGAGTACGCCGTATTCCAGTTTACGTCCATTGATTGCGCAGCTGATATTTGTGCATATGTTTCTCGGTGTCGCCGAAGGGGCTTTTGAAGTTGCCAAACAGACCGTACAAACCCAAAAAGCCTGGTCAAAATCCTTGGCTGAACATGCAGTGAATGATCCTTTTACCCAAAAGCATTTTGCCGAGTTTTATGTGCAGCTGGAAAGCGTGCGTTTATTGGCAGATCAAGCCATTCAGACCTTGCAGAAAGCTTGGAATATCGGCCCTGATCTGACTGCCGAGCAGCGTGGTGAAGTCTCGATTGCGATTGCCACCGCCAAAATTGCCGCCACCAATAGCTCTTTATATATCACCCAGAATATTTTTCAGGTCATGGGTGCACGAGCAACGACTGCACAACTGAATCTGGACCGGTTCTGGCGTAATGTTCGGACTCAAACCTTGCATGATCCGGTGGATTATAAATATCAGGAAGTGGGAGAATGGGTGCTGACCGGAAAAGTGCCTGATCCAAGTTTTTATTCCTAATCCCAATATTAAAACAGCCTCTATATGAGAAGCTGTTTTATTATTTTTAAGATGATGGGTCTTTTTTAAAGCTGCTTAAAAGCCTCAATTGCCCGGACACGGGAAGATTTTAAATCCACAAGCGGTTTTGGATAGTTCAGTTCACGGTCAGGGTTTTTGGCATAGGGTTCATGAATGCTTTTGGCATCCAGATGCGCCAGTTCAGGCACCCACTGACGGATATAATCCCCATTCGGGTCGAACTTCTGTGACTGGCTGACCGGATTGAAAATCCGGAAATAAGGCACCGCATCCATACCCGTCGAAGCACACCATTGCCATCCGCCATTATTGGCTGCCAGATCACCATCAATCAGCTGCTGCATGAACCAGCTTTCTCCCAAACGCCAATCGATCAGCAGGTTTTTGCACAGGAACATTGCGGTAATCATGCGCACCCGATTATGCATCCAGCCGGTGGCCAGTAGCTGCCGCATCCCGGCATCTACAATCGGGATCCCGGTTTGGCCCTGTTGCCAGGCTGCCAAATCTTCAGGTGCATGCCGCCACTGGATTTTATCGGTATTTTCTTTAAACGGGCGATGTCTGGAAACGCGGGGAAAATCGAACAGGGTATGCTGATAAAACTCACGCCACAGCAGTTCATCCAGCCAGGTTTGTTGACCGAGATCATCGATCTGGAAATAGCCATGATGTTGTTTAAACAGCGCCTGAATGCACTGGCGGATCGAGAGAATGCCGATATTTAAATAAGGCGAGAGTTGACTGGTGCCATTAAGCGCTGGAATATCACGATCTGTTTGATAGCTGCTTAAGCGGTCTTCGATAAAATCATCCAGCATCTGTAGGGCATGAGTTTCATCTACGGGCCAAAGTTTTTCAGAATTTTCTATTGAATAGCGACCCGCAAACTTTTCCAGATCAAAATGTGTCAGCTCTGCAGGCAATTCGAGCAAGTCCTGAGACGCAATCACAGGATAAGCAGAAGGCACATCGAGAATCAGCCGCTCATAGCATTTTTTCTTAAAGGCACTATAGACTTGATAGGGTTGATTGGACTGATTGCGGATACTCGCCAATGGAAAGAGGGTACGATCATGATACAGCTCGACCCGAATCTGCTGCTGTTCCAGTCGTTGCTGAACCTTGAAATCACGCTGTAGTTCATTGACCCCAACTTCAATATGCGCATGCACGCTATCAATCTGCAAGTTTTGGCAGAGTGCTAACATCTCATCAGCAAGATTACGCCACAAGCCGACTTCTCGCACAATTAAAGCAATATTCAGTTGTTCTAGTTGCTGTTTAAGAACCTGTAGCCGTCGCAGATAAAAATCGATTTTAATCGGCGCATCTTGATGTAACTGCCATTGCTCAGGAGAAAGCACCACCAAAGCCACACAGGGGCCTTGTTGAGTGGCATGCCACAAAGCGGCATGGTCTTGAATTCGAAGGTCTTGGCGGAACCAGATCAGATGCATGGTACTTTCTTAAATCAGGGAGTTAGCCTGCATTTTAGGCAATCTGCTATCGATGGAATAGTATTAAAATATTAATATGATAGGAGACTGATTTTTGCACATACTAGTCTCTTTATACCATTAAGCTTTGGCTTGATAAATATTTTCCAGAGTATCCACCAAAGTACGGGTCATCTGGTCAATTTCATAATTCACTGTATCGCCCACCTGGATGTGCTTCCAGGTGGTCAGACGCAAGGTTTCTGGAATCAGGTCAATCGAAATTTCACTGTGGGCACGATCGACACGGTTCACGGTCAGGCTGCAGCCATTTAGCCCAATAAAGCCTTTTAGGAAGAAGTACTTGATATTACCCTCTGGAATCTGTAAATCGATATGCAGGGTTTCACCGCGAGCTTCAATCTGGATGACCTTAGCCCTGCCTTCAATATGGCCATACAGATTATGTCCACCGTTTTCTGCACCGACTTTGGCAGAGCGTTCAATATTCACTTCATCACCAATTTTTAAGGCTTTCAAGGTGGTAAGCGCCAAGGTGACATTGGAAATATCAAAATGAATCTGTTTCTGCGCCCGGTCAATCGTGGTCACCGTGAGACAGACACCATTTACTGCCACACTGGCGCCAATAAACACATCTGCAAAAAAGCCGTGCTGATCACTGACCAACAGGGTAATAAAACCATCGCCTTTGCGAATCTCGATGACCTGTTCCAGGCCTTGAACAATACCGGTATACATAGTTAAAACGTCTATTCTTGCAATTGCATCCCATTGTAGGCAGGAAAGCTAAATCCGGCTAGCGCTTTACTGGACTGCTTGGTTTTCTGTCCGGATAAAAAACCCCTCAAGCCGAGCCTTGAGGGGGAAATAGAGAATGTGCCGTCATTATTATAATATTTGGGCATAAGCACCACTTAGATTTAAGCGGATTTAGCCTGCACAACCTGCTGTTGTTGTGCTTCTAGCTCACGCACCAATGGCAACACCTTTTCTCCAAAATATTCAACTTCTTCAACACAGTGCAAGAAACCGGAAAGCACCAGATCGACTCCAATATTTTTTAACAGCACAATACGTTCAGCAATTTGTTGCGGTGTGCCAATTAAATTGGTCTTGAAACCGTCGTTATACTGGACTAAATCTTCAAAACTTGATTTTGCCCAGTTGCCTTCGCCTTCAGTTGTCGAGGCACCGGCTTCACGTGTCGCTTCAGCAAAATTTTTCACTGCTTTGATATTGGCCTTATCAATAATTTCCTGTAACACCGCTTTGGCTTGTTCTTCAGTATCACGTGCGATGATAAAGGCATTGACCCCAATTTTTACAGTGTGATTATTGGCCCGGGCTTTTTCGCGAATATCATCAATCTGTTTTTTCAGCTCTTCAGGGGTGTTGCCATTGGTGAAATACCAGTCTGAAACACGTGAAGCCATATCGCGCGCCGCACGTGAACTGCCACCCTGAAAAATCTCGACCGGTTTATCCGGGAGCGGTTGTGGGCGTAAGGTATAGTCTTTAAATTGATAGAACTTGCCATCAAAATTAAAGTGATCCGTATTCCAGATTCCGCGCAAACTGCGAATAAACTCTTCTGAACGGGCATAACGCTGGTCATGCTCTGGCCATGCTTCGCCAATCGCATCAAATTCGCCACGGAACCAGCCACTGACCACGTTAATCGCAATCCGGCCATTGCTGAGCTGGTTAATGCTGGCCAATTGTTTTGCCGCAAGCGCAGGTTTCCACGGCCCGGGTAAAATTGCTGCAATTAACTTGATCTTGCTGGTTTGTGCGAGCAAGGCATGACTGAAGCTGACAGATTCATGCTGGTTTTCTGCACCATAGCTTGACGCAAAACGAATCTGGGTCAGACCATATTCAAAACCGCTTTTTTCTGCTGCTTGTGCCAGACGCACGTTATATTCATAGCTCCAGTCGGTACGCTGTTCGATGGTACTGACGACAAAACCGCCACTGACATTCGGAACCCAATACGCAAATTTGATGTCTTGCTGTATTTGCTGTTGTGACATATTTCAACCCTCGAAGTGAAAATCGCTGATCAAGCAACTTGCGTTTGCGCTGATTTTTTACTGTGCAAGCGGGATTCTGCTGCATCCAGACTTGGTACAGCCGCAGAGGGCAACACTTCTTCTTGTTCGATTTGTTTATTGATGCTCAAGTTCTGGTTGGCCTGTTGGGTTTTTGCTTTAATGACTTCGGCACGTTGTCCTTTGGCCGGTGCCCATTCCAGAATAGGCAGGGCACGTGCTACTGCCAGGGTAATACGATCGCGGAGCAATTCACTGTGAATGGTATATTCAGGAGTGAAATCACGATCAGTCGCATACACGCCAATCGGTAAAGTCTGAGCCTGGAAAAAGCTGAATAATGGACGTAATTGATGTTCGAGCACCAGCGCATGTCGGTCACTACCACCTGAAGCCGCTAAAAGTACCGGTACATCGACCAGTGCAGTCTGCTCGACAAAATCAAAGAAATGTTTAAACAAGCCGGTAAATGAAGCGCGATATACGGGTGTACCAACAATCAGCGCATCTGCAGCTTCGACTGCGGCCAGATCATCCTGAACGCGCTGCGGTAATTGATTACGATAAATCGCACCACCCAGGAGCGAACCAATTTCACTAAATTTAATAAAATGTACATGAATTGGTGTCGCTTCACCCAGTTCATCAATAATGGCCTGAACCAAGGCTTCTGTTTTAGACGGATGATTTAAACCACCCGATACGGCAACAATATTTAAGGGTTTTTGCGCATTAAAATTAGACATGTTTAGAACCTGAAAAATAGGAGTAATCTCGGAATGTCCTTATTAATCCCGATTCAGTGCCGGGCTGTAAAATAACGAAAAGCTGAAAAGTTATCTGATTTTTCGATATATGAAAAAAGCCTGGTTTATAAACATTAATTTTAATATAAGTTTTTGATATGTAGATTTATATTGAATATAGCTAAGCTTTTTAATTTAGGAATACGTTATATATAAAAAAGTGATGAGAATTAAATAATTATTGAAATACCGCGAAAAATGGTGATTTTGAAGAAAAACTGCATATTATTTTAAAAATTGTAAAGTCTTGCATATCCTTAACCGGGTTGTGTGGTTAGAATAGGGTCTACCGTGCCAAGATCTCTCTCACGTTGCCTATGAATATTTTAATCGTTGATGATCATCCACTATTTCGTCATGCCTTGATTCAGGCTGTACGTTATAGCCTGCCACAAGCCCAGATTCATGAAACTGCGGCAGTCAATGAATTTTATGAACGTCTAGAAAATGGCCCCGAGCCTGATCTTGTGCTGCTGGATTTAAATTTGCCAGGCGCATCAGGTTTTTCTGCCTTGGTACACGTCCGCGCGCAATATCCGTCGCTGCCGATCATTGTCGTGTCTGCGCATGAAGAAGTCAGTATTATCCAGCGTGCCATTGCGCATGGTGCCATGGGCTATATTCCAAAATCTGCCCATCCAAGCCATATTGGTGAAGCGATTCGCGAAGTGCTGGAAGGTGAGATCTGGTTACCGCCAAATCTGCCAGCCAACATGAACTTTGACCCGCGTGCTGCCGATGAAACGGCTTTGGCGGAACGGATCCAGTCTTTGACCCCACAACAGTTCCGAGTATTGATGATGGTGGCCGAAGGCTTGCTGAATAAGCAGATTGCTTATGAACTGGACGTGTCAGAAGCGACCATTAAAGCGCATGTGACTGCAATTTTCCGTAAGCTTGGCGTACAAAACCGGACACAAGCGGTATTGGCCATTAATGCACTGAATATTGAAGACCGGAAAATGTAAGTTCTGTATATCCGCATGGAAAAAGGCCTCCTTGGAGGTCTTTTTTTATCTGAATAATTCAGTGAAAAAGCATGCATATATTAAGCAATATAATCCTGCTTGCGGGTGAAATCATCGCAGAATAACGGATTTAAAGCACATTGCAATTCATCGATCTGATCTTCGGTGACATAACCCTTGGATTTCAGATATTCGGCCACGCGATCATCTCGCAGGCTCAGGAAAGTCGCATCATAAACACCCAGATCGACAAAGAGTGCAGCCGTTTCCAGACTGTTAAAACGGTCTAGATAGACTTCATTGTCATACATCAGGAAGATATGATCATCGCGCGTGTTCGGATCGACATGTAAACGCTGCGCCAGCTCATGCGGGCAGGTTTTGATAAATAGTAAATCAGACAGCTCGTCAAACTGGCTGGTATCCAGACAGTTATCTTCGTTTTTGACTTTACCCAGCCAGGCCTTAAACACCAGGACGGCACCACCACGCAGCAACATGCTCCAGATCTGATGACGAGTTTGCACTGGCAGATCCGCCGTTTCAGCTTCTAAAGACTGAAGCAGTTTGTCTTCCTGCTCGGCAATCCGTTCAAACAGACCCAGTCCTTGCGGCTTGTAAGCATAAGGTTCAAAGACATCAAAATGTAATTCATCAAAGACTTGCAGTGCCAGGGGGACTGCACTCTGATACAGCGTTTCCAGCGCCTGATACTGTGCATCATTCAGCTTGCTGTATTTAAAGATCTGTGCCCAGTCAATGCTTGGCAATAAGGCATTGGCGCCATATTGACGGTGGAACTGCTGGGCCTGATTCAGGCCATGGTTTTGATCTATGTTCATGTAAAGAACTCCGATATGCAGAAAGATCAGCTACCCAAATAATCAAGGCATGTATGAGATGGAAACTGATCGTTTCTTATTCCTCTATTTTTAGAGCCAAGCATAGCTGATAAAAAATACGACTAAAGTTATAGTGCTGGAAAATTACCCTTTAATTATGAGTTAAAACAAATAGATAATTAATTGTAAATAAGTGTACTGCTGTACAGGTACAGATTGGTCATTTTTTGCCATGGTGAATTAGAAAATGAACATTTTGGTCAATTTATTCGGCTGTATTTTCGGCATATTTGCTGCTTTTAGCACATTAGAATAAATTTTATGCAAGCTAGGTAATTTTCTGTGGCAGTTGAGTATAAAAAATGCCCATTTTAAGCTTTAAAATGGGCATTCATGAATGCAATACAATCTTAGGAATCAGAAATTTTCAGTCCGGATAACCATGATCGTAAGGATGCAGGTTTCAGTGGTTTTTTCAGCAATACAATATTCAGCTCTTTCAGGCGCTGTGGCAATTCCGGATCGGAATCGGCAGTAATCAGCGCCACCGGAACATCATTGCGGCGCTGTTCCAGAATAAAGTCTAAACCGATCTTGTTCTGATTGAGATGCTGATCGACCAGCCAGACCTGAATATTTTCCTGCTGAATCAGCCTCAATGCCTGCTCTGGTTCGGTGGCTTTAAAGACTTGATAACCCCATTTGCTCAACAAGGTCGCCATCCCTTCCAGAATGGTTTCATCATTATCCAGACACAGGATTTTAAACGCCTTGGTTTTTAGTGGTACGGCCTGAACAGGTGCATCGACGACTTTGGGTGCTGCAATGACAGGCACTTCAATCATAAAACAGGAGCCTTTGCCCAGCGCCGAATACACATGCACAGGATAATCCAGCATGCTGGTCATGCGTTGCACGATGGCCAGACCCAGTCCAAGGCCCTGTTCACCCCATGGAGAGGTATGGCCGCAACGTTCAAACTCCTGAAACAGCTTGATACGTTGTTCTTCGGCAATCCCCGGTCCGGTATCCCAGACGCCAATGCGGATATGATTCGGTTTGGTACTGGAGCGTAAGACACCGACCATCACTTTACCTTTGGCGGTATAACGCAGCGCATTACTGACAAAGTTCTGGATAATCCGGCGAATCCATTGTGGATCGGTATCAATCCAGAACTGCGCATCATGCACACTGAATTGAATGCCACGTTGTGCCGCAATGGATTTAAACTGCAGTTCCAGATCACTGAGCAGGTCATGTAGCGGATAGGCCTGACGTTTCGGCTGAATGGTACCGCCTTCCAGTCGGGCAATATCCAGTAGCGCAGACAGCATGCTTTCTGCGCCATGCAAGGCACGATCCAGTTGCTGCAAGGTCTTGCGGTCTTCGTCATTTTGTACACTTTGTTCCAAGGCAGTACTGAACAGACGCGCCGCATGCATCGGCTGCAACAGGTCATGACTGGCGGCGGCAATAAAGCGGCTTTTCGACATATTGGCTTTGTCGGCCTGTTCACGCGCCAGTTGCTGTTCGGACAAGGCATCGGCCAGCTGTTGAGTACGATCCTGAACCCGGGCTTCCAAGACGGCTTCATTTTCACGGAAGGCAGTAATATCGGCGAAAGTGGTAACGAAACCACCCCCTTCGATCGGATTACCACGCATCTGAATGACCCGGCCATCTTTACGAATCCGTTCAAATTCATGGGCACTGCCGACCTGCATCCAGTGAATCCGCTTGCGGACATGTTCTTCGACCGAACCTGGTCCACATTCACCACGCTCGGCGTTATAACGGATCAGATCCGCGATTGGACAGCCGACATAGACAATATCGGTCGGATAATCGAACAGTTTTAAATACTGATTGTTCCAGGCCACCAGACACATGTTTTCATCGACTACGCTGACCCCTTGGGTCATGTGATCAATCATGGTCATGATCAGATTCTGGTTAAAACGTTGCCATTGCGAGGCCTGATCGAGAATATTGGCGACCTGACCCAAGGCCAGACCATTATTGACCATGGCCGTGGTCAGCAGGGTACGGGCCGAAGCTGCCCCGATGGTGCCGGCCAGATATTGTTCGGTAAAACGCCACCACATGCCATTGGCGCTGCTGTTTTCATTCAGTTCGACACTGTTTTGGGTGCAAAATTGCTGAAAAGCGCGTGTGGTCGGTCCTTCACCGGTAATCCGTTTGGCCAGGGTAATCAGATCGCCAACTTTTAAACGGGCCACATCCTGATGCGAATAACTGACTTCAGTTGAGGGACTCTGCGATGGCAGTGGCTTGGTTTCATAATAGAAGAAACTTTCAGCCTGAATCTGTTCGGCAATACTCGGACGAAAAATCCGCGAAACCCAAATATATAGGATTGTATTCAGGCCCAGTGCCCAGACTACCCCATGCGTCAGCGGATCAAACGATTCGAAACCGATCAGTGCTTCAGGACGTAACCAGTTCCAGCCAAAAGGGCCGTTAGTGAGCAGACTTTGGCTAAAGCGGTGATAGGCTTCTGGCAGGCTGCGCAGAATGGTGGGAAACAGCAGGGTATAGGACCACAAGGCAAAACCGGTCAACAGACCCACATATACGCCCTGCTTACTACCACCGCGCCAGTACAGGCCGCCGATCAGGGCAGGGGCGAATTGTGCTACCGCACTAAAGGCCAACAGGCCAAAAACAGAAAGCTGATCAATATCATTAAAGAAGTTGAAGAACAGGAAGCCCATTAACATCACGCCCAGAATACAGATCCGGCGGGTAAATTTCAGTACCAGCGGCAAGCGTTTATCATGTCGGGAAATCAGTTTCAAACGCCATAGCGCTGGCATAATCAGATCATTACTGAGCATGATGGAAAGTGCCACAGAAGACACCAGCAGCATCCCGGTAGATGCGGAAAAGCCGCCCAAGAATGCCAATAAAGTGAGCCAGTCCTGATTATAGCTGAGGGGTAAGGACAGGACCGCCACATCTGGAATTGCCAGATATTGCGGCGCCGCATGCAATGCCCAGCTGGCAATCGGAATAATCGCCAGCGTGGTCAGAATCAGATAAACCGCAAACCAGCGCCGTGCACCGCGGATATGTTTTTCATCACGCAGCTCCACCACTGCCACATGGAACTGGCGTGGCAGGCAGATAACTGCCAGGGCTGCCAGCAAGGTCTGAACCCAGAAACTTTGCGGAACCCCAAACAGCTGGACATCACGGAAGGTGGTACTGATATCTGTGCTGATCTGTGCCATATTTCCTGGTGCTTCAAACATAAAGAAACAGGCGACTGCCAGCAGGGCAAAGAGCTTGACAAAGGATTCAAAGGCCACGGCCAGCATCAGACCGCCATGCTGTTCAGTATTGGCAATCTGCCGGGTGCCAAAGATCATCGCCAGAATGGCCAGTACACCGGTCAAAAACAGCACCCCATTGGTGGTGTTGGCAATTCCGGCAGATGGTTCCAGAATGACTGCGGCACTCAGGGCAATGGCGCGTAGCTGTAAAGCCAGATAAGGCACAATCGCGACCACAGCCAGAATGGTGACCAGCGATGCCAGCGGGCCACTTTTACCATAGCGCGCCGCGACAAAGTCCGCGATTGAGGAAATCGCATGATGCTGTCGTACCCGTCCTAATCGGCGCCAGATATCATAACCGACGGCAACGAATAACAGCGGGCCAAGATAGATCGGCAGGAAAATAATGCCTTCCCGTACTGCAGCGCCGGTAGCGCCATAAAAGGTCCAGGATGAACAGTACACCCCTAAAGTTAAACTAAACAATAGCATGCGCCCACGGGTACTCAGCCGGCTGGCATGTTTTTCCCCGTAAAAAGCGCAGATAAAGAGCAATGCGATATAGAGGGCAAGTACCCCTATGATGAGCCAACTGTTCATATAGCCTGATGTGTGCTGAGCATGCCGCTATGATAGCGCATCATGAACGCTGCAGTTTAAATTGGTCATTTTTTAACGACCAAAGTCTAAATTACAAGAACATAGGATTCTTGTTAAGTTGTAATAGTGATAATTCGAATTAAAAATAGTCGGCCCAAGGTTGGGCTTCAGGAGAGTAATTATGGATGAGGTACAAGTAGATCGCATTCTACAAAATCCAAAATTCAAAGAAATGGTTGCCAAGAAAAGTCGTCTTAGCTGGACGCTTACGGCAATCATGTTATTCGTTTATGTCGGCTTCATGCTTTTGGTCGGCTATAACAAAGAGTTTCTATTGTCTTCACTTTCAGGTGGTGTGACCACGTGGGGTATTCCACTCGGTCTGGGCATCATTGTTTTGTCATTCATTTTGTGTGGCGTGTATTCCTACATTGCCAATAACAAACTGGATCAATTGACCGAAGAAGCAATCCGTGAAGTTGAAGCAATCGCTCATGAAAAAGGACCACGTTAAGATGAAATGGAATTCTCTTATTGCCCTGGCGACCACCCTTATGGCTTCAGGTATGGCTTTCGCTGGTCCTGACTTGGGTGCAGCAGAACAGCAACCAACCAACTGGCCTGCAATTATCATGTTTGTGATTTTTGTTGGGGCAACATTGCTTATTACCAAATGGGCAGCGAAACAAACCACCAGCACCACAGATTTCTATACGGCCGGTGGCGGTATTTCTGGTTTCCAGAATGGCCTGGCCATTGCCGGTGACTATATGTCAGCAGCATCATTCCTGGGTATTTCCGCGATGGTGTTCCTGTCAGGCTTTGATGGCTTGCTGTATTCACTGGGCTTTATGGTCGGTTGGCCGATCGTATTGTTCCTGGTGGCAGAACGTCTGCGTAACCTGGGTAAATACAACCTGTCAGACGTAGTATCTTTCCGCTTGCAGGAAAAACCGGTACGTACCTTGGCTGCTTTAAGTTCACTGGTTGTGGTGGCGTTCTACCTGATTGCACAGATGGTGGGTGCAGGTCAGCTGATCAAACTTCTATTCGGTCTGAACTATAACATTGCAGTCGTGATCGTTGGCTTGTTGATGATGGCCTACGTAATTTTCGGCGGTATGTTGGCAACCACCTGGGTACAGATCATCAAGGCGGTAATGTTGCTGTCTGGTGCGACCTTTATGGCATTCATGGTCATGAAAGGCGTGGGCTTCAGCTTTACCAACATGTTTGAACAGGCGATTGGTGTTTATTCAAAAGTACATGACTTGAGCCTGACAGATGCGACCAAGATCATGGGTCCGGGTAGTCTGGCGTCTAATCCGATTGATGCGATTTCTTTAGGTCTGGCATTGATGTTTGGTACAGCAGGTCTTCCACATATCCTGATGCGTTTCTTCACGGTAAAAGATGCCAAAGAAGCGCGTAAATCAGTAGTGGTTGCTACAGGTTTTATTGGTTATTTCTACCTGCTCACTTTCATCATTGGTTTCGGTGCGATTCTGTATGTATCGAACAACCCGCAATTCCTTGATGTTGCAAAAATGGCGGTGACTGGCAAGCTGGAGCTTGTTGGTGGTAACAATATGGCGGCGGTGCACCTGTCTGATGCAGTGGGCGGCGACCTGTTCATGGGCTTCATTTCTGCAGTTGCATTTGCCACGATTCTTGCAGTCGTTGCTGGTTTGACTCTGTCAGGTGCCTCAGCTATTTCGCATGACTTGTATGCCAACGTGTTGAAGAAAGGCCAAACTACGCCTGCCTCTGAACTACGTATGTCTAAGATTGCGACTTTAGGTCTTGCGATCTTTGCAATGATTCTCGGGATTCTATTCGAGAAACAAAACGTAGCCTTCATGGTCGGTCTGGCATTCTCGGTTGCAGCATGTGCCAACTTCCCGGTACTGGTATTGTCTATGTTCTGGAAAGGCTTGACGACACGTGGTGCAGTGATTGGTGGTGTTGCTGGTCTGGTAACCGCAGTAACATTAATTGTGCTTTCTAAAGCAGTATGGGTCGACACCTTGGGTATTTCGGATACGCCGGTGAACCCGTTCAATGGCCCTGCAATTTTTGCGATGCCATTGTCATTCCTTTGCTGCTGGTTGTTCTCTGTGACAGATAATTCAGCACAGGCTCAAGCAGAACGCAAAGCCTTTGATGCTCAGTTTGTACGTTCACAAACCGGTATCGGTATCTCAGGAGCATCAGATCACTAAGATTTGATATCCTATAAAAAAAGTCCCGTAAGGGACTTTTTTTTATGCCCTTATGCTCCAAATTTTTTAGAGCAAGCGCCGTACTGAATTTGGGTGCGCTAGATTTTGCTTTGATTTTTTCAATCTTTGCATACAAATCGTACAGCTATATACTGCTTTAATCATGCTATGTTAAGCCTGATAAAATAACAATACATGCGTGCATGACTAGACAAACAAGAAGGGCAGTATGAAGCAATCTTTGCAGCAGTTCTGGCACAGCTTTACCCATCTGCCCTCAGCATGGCTGCTTTGTTTACAATTGCTGATTTTGATCTTGTCCATGTTGAGTTATGAAAACCTGCCCTATCGGGCAATCACCTGGATGCTCGGTGTCCTGGTGTTACTGGTCATTGCCAAGGTCATTCGCCAGACGCCGATGTTTACCATTTTAGGACTCAGCTTTGTGGCCGGCGCAATTCTATTTTCTTCACTGATTGTTTTGGGCCTGCGCTATACCTGGGTCTATGTGACGGCGAATCTGTTTGAAGCCAGTGCATATTTTAGTGCTGCTTATGGCCTGTTGCGTTATATGTTTCATGACCGCTATCTTACCAAAGATGAACTCTTTGCAGCTGGAGCGGTATTTACCTTACTGGCCTGGGGCTTTGCTTTTCTTTATAGTGTCTGCCAGTTATGGGTGCCTTACAGCTTTTCAGATCCTGACTTGCAAGCCCATCAGCCTTGGCTAGATTTGATCTTTCTCAGCTTTAGTGTCCAGTCCGCCACGGGCTTGTCGGATGTGATGCCGGTCAGTCCGCTGGCACGGATGCTGGCAATTATCCAGATGTTTGTCGGGGTGATGTATCTGGCGCTGATTGTATCCCGCTTAATTGCCTTGCAATATATCGCACGTCTACCTCATAAAAAGAACGTGAAAAATAGAGAAAACCCGCCTGAGTAATGAAGTTCATCCTTTTATTGTATTGGTTACAGTAACTTAACGGCTTTATTTTGTGTAACATCCTAAAATAGCAGGAGATCTAGCTTCCATAGACTGAATCTGTCTGATCATTTTGACCTTACCAATAATTATTTGACGCTGTTTGTCGATCCAATTTTTAAAAAATGGAGGAGGTATGCCTTCCACAAAACCATCCTGGTTTGCCAATATCAATCCAAATGTTTTTATTAGTACTGTCGCCATTATTGCGATATTTTTAGCGTTGGTCGTATTTGCACCCAATGCTTTTTCAGTTTTCACCCAGCAACTGAACCAGTGGATTACCACCTCCTTTAGCTGGTTCTATGTATTGTCGGTGGCGATATTTCTCATCCTTCTAGTTTATATTGCCCTATCGGATATGGGCAAAATCAAACTGGGACCCGACCATAGCCAGCCGAAATATAGCAGTGCCTCCTGGTTTGCGATGTTATTCACCGCAGGAATGGGGATTGGACTGATGTTCTTTGGCGTGGCCGAACCGGTGATGCATTATGTCACGCCACCTGCCGGTGAACCGGAAACTGTACTGGCTGCACAACAATCTATGCGGGTCACCTTTTTCCACTGGGGCTTACATGCCTGGGCTATTTATACGCTTGTTGGCCTATCCTTGGCTTATTTTGCTTACCGGCATCAATTGCCTTTAAAAATCCGTTCGGCCTTGTATCCACTGATTGGTCAAAAGATCTATGGTCCGATTGGAGATGGCGTCGATACCTTTGCCACCATTGGTACGGTATTTGGTGTGGCCACCACGCTTGGTTTCGGGGTGACCCAAATCAATTCAGGTTTGAACTATTTGTTTGGCATTGAACAGGCACCCAGTACTCAGGTCATTTTGATTATTGTGGTCAGTGCCATGGCGGCGACTTCCGTATTTTTTGGATTAGACAAAGGAATTAAACGTTTATCTGAACTAAATTTGGTACTTGCACTGCTGTTGCTGATTTTTGTTTTTGTGGCAGGTCCGAGTATTTATCTGTTACAGACGACTATTCAGAATGCCGGCCAGTATGTTTCAAATCTGTTCAGTATGACCTTTAATCTGTATGCCTATCAGCCAAGTGGCTGGATTGGGGGCTGGACCATCATGTACTGGGCCTGGTGGATTTCCTGGTCGCCATTTGTCGGGATGTTTATTGCCCGGGTCTCGGAAGGGCGCAGTATTCGTGAATTTATCGTGGGTGTATTGCTGATCCCGACTGGATTTACCCTGATCTGGATGGGCTTTATGGGCAATGCTGCGCTGTATAGCATTATGCATGAAGCCAATACCAGCTTGCTAGAAGCAGTTCAACGTGATTCCTCTGTGGCTCTATTCGAATTTTTAGCTAATCTGCCTTTCAGCTCAGTGACCAGTATCATTGCGACTTTACTGGTGATGCTGTTCTTTGTGACTTCTGCCGATTCAGGAGCATTGGTGACTGATTATCTGACAGCAAAAAGTGAAAATTCACCGACCTGGCAGCGTCTGTTCTGGACCGTACTCATGGCTTTACTGGCTATCATCCTTTTACTGGCAGGAGGCTTAGAGGCTTTGCAATCGGCCACGATCATGAGTGCTTTGCCATTTACATTCATTATGCTGCTGATGTGCTGGGGATTAATCAAAGCCTTACATCTGGATGTCACCAAAATGCATGCGCTGCAAGCTGCACGGATCACCCCGCGTGCAATCCAGAATCCACGCAGCTGGCAACAGCGATTAGGCCTGATTATGCATTATCCGCACACTCAGGAAGAGGTGCAGCAGTATATTCACAATACAGTGAATAAGGCATTTCTCAGCTTTCAAAGTGAATTGAAACGGCGCCGATTACACGTGGCGATTAGCCCGCTAGAAGACGGTATACAGCTCCGTGTTGATCATCAGGATGAAATTAATTTTATCTATCAGGTCAATGCCACCCAGACTTTAAGTCCAAGCTTTATGTCTGAACTGGAGAATGCGGGCGTAGATTCCTATCAGGCAGAAGTCTTTTTAAGAGAAGGCGGGCAGGGCTATGATGTGATGGAATGGACGCAAGAAGATCTATTACAGGACATCATTGACCAATATGAACGTCATTTGCACTTCTTAAGTCTGGTACGTACACCGGAATAAGCGTATCTAAATCTGAAAATCAAGCAATAATAAAAAAGGACGCATCAAGCGTCCTTTTTTCTATTCAGCATCTAATTAAAAATTAGAAACGGAATTTAGCATTTACGCCAACAGTTTGTGTGTCACGTACTTGTGCATTTTGCGCAAGATTTGCTTCGTAGTTAGCATTTACATAAGTTGCGCCAACTGCAACAGCAGGAGTGATGAAGTAGTTTACGTTCGCACCCCAAGCTTTGTCTGGAGAACCAGCATAGCTAGATTCCATATAAGATGCGCCAACGCTTAACTGTGGGTTAAGGAAAAGCGTAGTACCTAGGTTGTAGGCAGTGTCTTCACCATAAACTAAACCAGATTCAAAACCAATTGACATGTTTGTACCGTCAATCGCGCCTACGTATTTAGTACGTGCAGTGATTGCGTCTTGGTCTTCATTAATTGTTGCAGATTCAAGAGCAGCTTTAGCAACGCCATTAGAAACGATGTTGAAAGCGTCATAAGAAGTCTGGTCAGCAACACTGGTATAACCCACAGCAACCAAGAAGTTAGGGATTAGTAATGCACCTAGTTCTAATGCATAACGGTCACCATTGCCGTCTGCTTTACCCGCTTTGTTATCCGCGATGGTATGGCTATAAGAAGCGCTTGCATAAACAGGCACAACTTTAGTTGGGATATAAGTTTCACCTTTCACGCCGTAAGTATGATTTACAGTACGTGAACGTCCAGCTTCTTCTTGACCATTTTCGCCATAGCTATACGCTAGAGCAACATTAGACGCTTGGTTTAGGAAACCAGCTTCAGCTAAAGGACCTTTAGACGCATCTACATCTTTGAAGTAATAAGTACCTTGAACAGCACCAGTGAAGTCTTTGTCATTTGCAGTGTTATCGATGTACTCTGACTGACCTTGAACTTCGAATTGATATGCTTGAGCACCGGTCATCGCTAATAATACAGCAGTGGCTAAACCTAGTTTTTTCATGATATTTACCATTTTGTTACAAAAGATGTACAACATAGAACGTATTGTATTGTAACAATTTATTAAGTCAATCCGCTTTGAATTTAGTATTTTTTCGTCTCAAAATAATGTATTAGTTTTGTGTAATATTCATCTATTTAGCTTGAAATTGAATTTTATGTAAAATTTGTTTTATAACAAAAAGCTAGAGCTTAAAAATAGAACACTACGTCAAAGATTAAGAAGAAAATGTGTGGATATTATTATTCATTAATTAAATTGATTATTGATTTTTTATCGTAAAATTCAATTTATGTTTTAAGGATAAATTCATAAATATGTCAAAAAATATAAGATGAATTATATAATTCATCACGCTTTATTATAAATTGTACAAATTTAATGCAGAATTCCTCTAGAATTGTAATAGGTGTCTCTTTTTTGAACCAAAATGTGATGCTTTTTAATCTCGACTAGGCCAATCGGCTTTACATTGTTAATAGATTTTTACATAATATCAGTATCAGGTTAAAGTTCATGTTTCATTATGATTTAACGTGATTCTCCACAATTTTTTTATTGGCCCAGCTTTCCCCAAGGTTGGGCTTTTTTTTATCCGCATTTTTTATTTACTTTCTATTCATCTTCTAAGATAGAAACTGTTCTGTAGCAATGAACTTCAGCAATAAAAATAGTAAAAATAAAGCACTAAAATGGTGCATATTAATTCATTAATAGATGACCTAAAAATATAAGCACTAAAAAAAACCCCAGTTTTCATAGAAAACTGGGGTTTTTTCGCCAAAATTTGCGGGTAAACTAAAATATCTGCTGAGGAATAATTTAACTCGCCCTAATGCGGTGCATTATGCACCCAATTGTTGCATGTGTAAATAGTGCGGAAAGCAAGTTTTGATATTTTTTTTAATGCTTAAAAGTCCTGTATTTGTGTTGTATTTTTTGTAGGATAAAACCCATAAAACTTTAGCCTGAATTTAAAAAGTAGCGCTTTTAAAAATTAAAATCAAAAAAATATAGAAAAAACATTAACTAAGTTGAATTACCTACTTTAAGAGTATTTCATTTTATTTGTATAATAATCAATCTATTTAGCTTTGCTTGTCATATTGGGGCGTAATACAACAGCATGAATACCTTACGCTCTGAGTGGATCAGTAAACGTTTGTACTGGTCGATGTCGATTATTATTTTATGTTTACTTTGTATCTGTATCCCCTTAATTGTGAGTAGCAGTCAAAGTTATTTAAAATCCAGACAAACCTATCAACAATTGAATGCATTGCAGCAGGTCGCTGACCTGGCAAATAAAATTTCGCGTGAGCGTGCGCCTGCCAATAAGGCCATGTCCAGTTCGGTGCAGGAATTTGCCCAGCATCAGCAAGAGTTAATCAGCTACCGTCAACAGGTGGATCGGCAGCTCTCCCAGACGGCTGATGTCTTGACGGAGGTCGGTTTTAACAACCTGAGTCAGCAACTTTCACAGCTTGAGAATAGTTTGAAAAAAGGGCGTGCACAGGTTGATGCTTATACCCAGATGCCGCGTCAGCTGCGCAGTGCTCAGGAACTTGATCAGGCGATTCTGGCGATGTTTGCTGCCTGGGAAAGTTGCCGTGAACTTTTGCGTGACGTGGCGGTGGCTTCAGATAGCTCATCGACCCCCCTGAATAACTATATTAGCCAGATTCTATTTTTATCAGATTTACGTGATCAGGCCGGTCGTGTGGCCTCGTCTATCATGGCACATGTGACTTTTGAAGCTCCGCTTCCCACTGAAAATATTACCCGCTCTTTACAGACCCAACATCAGGTGCGTTATTTGTGGGCCTTGATTGATACCATTCAACCTGTTCAAGATAAGACTGAGGAATTCATCCGTTTACATCGGCGGGTAGAAACCGAGTTTATTCAGCAAGGCTTACCGATTGTGAGTGAGCTGATCAGTGACAGTCTGGAGCAACGTGACTACCGTTTGAGCGGAACAGAGCTGACTGAAGCGATCGTAGATAAATTTGCGACTGTGGTAGACCTGCAAACTTATCTGCTGCAATACAGCAGAGATGCCGCTATTCAGGAAATGAACAGCAATATGCAGCGTTTGATCTGGAGCGTGTTGGTATCGTTGATTTCATTACTGACCGCGATTTCCACCATGATCTTTGCACGCAAACAAGTATTTTTGCCACTTATTCAGGCACGCCGCATGTTGTTGAGTTTGTCTAAAAACTCGGGTCGTCAGAAAATTGATATGCGGCTGCGTGAAGTGAATCATTCTGATTCCTTATTCGCTGCCATTCAGAAATTGCAACAAATGTTGCAAGAACGCGATGCTTTGGAATTCCGGTTAAAGAATATCGCGCATTCAGATGCTTTGACCGGATTATCAAACCGTTTTGCTCTGGAAGAATATATCCGTTTTCTGGAAAATCAACCGAGCCAACTGAGCCAAACCTGTTTGATGATTATCGATATTGATCATTTTAAACAGGTGAATGATCGGTATGGGCATATTGTGGGTGATCAGGTGATTCAACTGGTGGCCGAGCGGTTAAAGGCCAATGTTCGGGCGACGGATTTGCTGGTGCGCTATGGTGGCGATGAATTTCTGGTACTGATTGAAAATATTGAAATGGATCAGGCACTGATCGTTGCAGATAAAATTCGGGCTGAAGTGGCTGAGCGCTATATTCTGACTGCGCTAGGAGACGAGATCCAGATTTCGGTCAGTATCGGGGTGGCGATTGGGGCTGTTTCCTGGATGGCTTTGTTGTCAAATGCCGATGATGCTTTGTTTAAAGCCAAAGCGAAGGGACGGAATGTGGTGGCTGAGGTTTAGTCTAAAAGATTCCTTCTCTACTTTTGACTGCACAAAAGTAGCCAAATGCATTTGTTCGACTGATGCTAAGTCCCTTTAGCACAGTCAAACGGGCAACATCCATGTTGCCAGTCATGTGATTTAATTTGGATGATCTTTAGACTTAAGTTGGTCATGTTCATGCCAAATTATTTCCAATGCATCAGACTAAAAAGACGCATGAAAACTGGCAGCCAATTCATTCTTCAATAGATAAGTATTTTGATGCCTATGAAGGTTATATCTCATCTCATGATGCTAAAAAGGTAGATGATCAAATATTGGCACAATTGGCTGAAGAAATTCGTTCAATAGGATCATGAAAAATAAAAAGCCCTCCTTGATAAAAGAAGGGCTGATAAATCTTGGATAGCTTATTTCAACAACGCTTTCAAAAACTTACCCGTATGTGACGCTTTGACTTTTACCACCTGTTCAGGCGTTCCCTCAGCAACAATCATACCGCCTCCCGAACCACCTTCAGGGCCTAAGTCCACGACCCAATCGGCGGTTTTAATCACGTCTAGGTTATGTTCAATCACCACAATGGTATTACCCTTATCACGTAGCTGATGCAGGATGTCCAGCAGCTTGGCAATATCATGGAAATGCAGACCCGTGGTCGGTTCATCCAGAATATACAGGGTTTGACCGGTATCGCGTTTGGCCAGTTCACGTGCCAGTTTGACACGCTGCGCTTCACCACCGGAAAGCGTGGTCGCAGACTGACCCAGACGGATATAACCCAAACCTACCTGATGCAATGTTTCCAGACGACGGTGAATGACGGGAATGGCATCGAAGAAATGCATGGCATCCTCAACGGTCATCTGCAACACATCGGAAATATTCTTGCCCTTATAGTTCACTTCCAGCGTTTCACGGTTATAACGTTTGCCATGACAGGCATCGCAAGGCACATACATATCCGGCAGGAAATGCATCGCCACCTTGATCATGCCGTCGCCTTCACAGGCTTCACAGCGACCACCTTTCACGTTAAACGAGAAACGACCCGCGGCATAACCACGTGCTTTGGCTTCCGGAGTTTGTGAAAACAGTTCACGAATCGGGGTAAATAAACCGGTATAAGTGGCCGGATTGGAACGTGGGGTTCGTCCAATCGGACTCTGGTCAATATCGACGACTTTGTCGAGGAACTGCAAGCCATCAATCGATTCAAACTTTTCCGAAGTTAAAGTGGTAGCACCATTGAGCTGGGTCGCCGCCAAAGGTAACAAGGTACGGTTAATCAGGGTCGATTTACCTGAACCGGACACCCCGGTAACACAGGTCATAATACCTAAAGGAATGGTCAGATCGACTTTTTTCAGGTTATGCCCGGATGCTCCCATCAGCTTGATCTGTTCTTCAGGCTTAGGCGGTTGAATCCGTTTTTTCGGGACTTCAATTTTTAACTTGCCGGATAGATACTTTCCGGTCAGCGAGTCAGGATTCGCCAGAATTTCCTCATAAGTTCCTTCGGCAATCACATGCCCACCATGCACACCGGCACCCGGACCAATATCAATAATATGGTCAGCGGCACGAATCGCATCTTCATCATGCTCGACCACCAAGACGGTATTGCCCAGATCACGCAGACGGATCAGGGTCTGTAACAGACGGTCATTATCACGCTGATGCAGACCAATTGACGGCTCATCCAGCACATACATCACGCCCATCAGACCGGCACCGATCTGTGAGGCCAGACGAATTCGCTGTGCTTCACCACCCGACAGGGTTTCTGCAGAACGTGACAGGCTGAGATAATTCAGACCGACTGAGACCAGAAAATGCAGACGTTCACGGATTTCTTTAAAAATCTTGTCGGCGATTTCACCGCGTGCGCCTTCCAGGTTAATGTCCTGATAATAGCTTTCGGCATCGCCAATCGACATGCGGGTAATGTCCGCAATGGTCTTGTCCAGAATTTTCACATTACGCGAGATTTCATTCAGACGAGAACCATCACAGGCATCACAGGCAGCATTGGACAGATACTGTGCCAGATCATCACGCACATAATTACTTTCAGTTTCGCGGTAACGACGTTCCAGATGTGGCAAAATCCCTTCAAAAGGAATGACCCGATTGTGGCGACGGCCACGCTCGTCGATATAGCTCAGATCAATTTTTTCTTTGCCAGTACCGTACAGGAATTTCTTCTTGGTGTCGGCATCCAGTTCATTCCAAGGAGTTTCTAGCGAAAAACCAAAATGCTCGGCGACTTTCTGGATCATGCTGTAATAGTAAGGACGCTGACGGTCCCAGCCACGAATCGCACCCTGACTGACACTGACTTCAGGATTGGGAATCAGTTTATCGGCACTAAAATGACTGCGGGTGCCGAGACCATCACAGACCGGACAGGCACCAAAAGGGTTATTGAACGAGAATAAACGCGGTTCCAGTTCTGCGACAGCGCGGTCACATTCCGGGCAGGAATGCTTGGCAGAAAATACCCGATCATCATGTTCATCCTTCATCCAGGATAAAATCGCAATATCGCCACCGAGGCGCAGTGCAGTTTCAAAACTTTCTGCAATACGGTTGCCCAGATCATCACGGACTTTAAAGCGGTCGACCACGACTTCAATGGTATGTTTTTTCTTTTTGTCCAGTTCTGGTGGCGGATCAATTTCCATAATCTCGCCATCGACGCGGGCACGGACAAAACCTTGACTCTGTAACTGCTCAAATAAGGCGGTATATTCACCTTTACGCTCACGCACCACCGGGGCAAGCAGCATCAAGGCTGTGCCTTCTTCCAGCACTTTGACTGCATCGACCATTTCCGTGACGGTTTGTGCCACCATCGGCAGGTCATGTTCTGGACAGAAGGGCGTACCGACACGTGCATACAGCAGACGTAAGTAGTCATAAATTTCGGTAATAGTACCCACGGTAGAACGCGGGTTATGGCTGGTCGATTTCTGTTCAATCGCGATGGCTGGACTGAGGCCTTCAATCGAATCGACTTCCGGTTTTTCCATTTGTGAAAGAAACTGGCGTGCATAGGCAGACAGCGATTCTACATATCTGCGTTGACCTTCGGCATATAAGGTATCAAAGGCAAGCGAGGACTTACCTGAACCAGACAGTCCCGTAATCACCACAAACTTGTCGCGTGGTATATCAAGGTTCACATTTTTCAGGTTATGGGTACGTGCGCCTCGAATACGGATGTGGCTTTGGCTCATGCAAGGATCCTAGAATATTCATCAAAAACCCTTATATGATACCGGATGAAAAATGTTCAAGTGCAAATAAAAGTATTTTAAACGTCAAGTTATGTCGGTGATTGGTCAATTCATCACAATACCGAGAAATATCACAGTAGATCGCTTCACTGTTCAGAATGACTAGACGTGAGGGACGTTCTTAACAAGCCGCTGCATAGCGGCGTTCAAAGATCGATTCAACATCCTCAAAGCAGGTGTCACGTGGTATATCATGATGCAGTCGCGCATAGAAATTAACTTCATTTTCCAGAATTTGCAAAAAGCCCTCATAGTCTTGTTCGAAAAAATCCAGGTCGAGCAAATCATTACGACGGGCCTGATGACAGCGGTACTTTTCAATAAATTTCAGCAGATGTTTCTGGATATGCGTGTTGGTATGGTAAATCAGGTAAGTTGCTGCTGAACCACAATCCAGACAGCCCTGTTCCAGATAAATTTCTTCATTATTCAACCAGCAACATTGCACCGTAAAAAATGCCCGAATCGCCTCGGTACCTAAAGTGTCCATATCTGATGCCTCTTTCTGGGACCAAACTATTAAATGATAATTATTCTCATTTATTATGCGGCAATGTGTGGCGAATAGCTAGGTTTAGCTTACTCGCCACTCAGCAGTTTTGTTGTTCTTTTCCCAGACTAAGCCGTTTTTATAATCAATTGATGACAATAGATCCGATTTTAATCGATAAGATAAAGACGCCCAATCTTCAACAGTAATACTGATCAGTTAAGGCGTTTAGAAATAGACTCTTTAATTTTTTAGTCGTCCAGGGCGGAGTCTTAAGGTTTTAAATCAAAAACTTGTAAATCAGTTGTTACTTTGGTTTCGCCCAGCGGATGACTTTTCCAACTATCAAATATAATCATGAATTTTAAAAAGAAAATGCCAGTCAATTTCTTAACTGACTGGCATTGTGGTTTTAAACAGGGCTTTTTTTGTGCATCTTATTGGTCTAGGCCAGGCCACTGGCGTTGCTCAAAGGCACTGTCCCAGAACAACCATTCCAGACGGGCAGCATGGGTATAAGCTGCATGCATTTTTTCTAGTGTATCGGCATCAACACGCGCCGCAACACGGTCAACAGTCGCAATCACATTACGTACCGCAGTGTGGAACTCTTCTCCTGAATAGGTGTCCACCCAAGCCTGATACGGATTATTCGGCGCAGAGTTGTCGACAATATCTTTACCAACTTCAGCATAAATCCAGAAACAAGGCAGCAACGAGGCCAGTACTACTGGGTAGCTTTCTGACCAAGCGGTCGAAGTCAGGTAAGAAGTATAGTGATGACATGCCAGAGTCAGCGGGGTATTTTCAAACTGCTCTTTGCTAATGCCAAAATCCTGCATAAAGCCATCATGCAGGCTACGTTCCACCACAATCGCAATTTTGGCTGCCTCGGCAAACTGGATCACATCATCCGCTTCAAAAGCTTTGGCAGCACAGACTGCCAGTGCACGGCCATAGGCCAGTAAATAATGCGCATCCTGAATCACATAATGACTAAAGGCTTCACGGCTTAAAGTACCTTGCGCCAGTTGCTGATTAAAGGGCAGGGCCAGGGTCTTCTGATAAAGTCCGAGATTGCGTTGCCATAGCTCTTGTGAAAAACTCATGCTGAAAATCCTTCGCAGTTCAAGTTAAACCATGCGGCACTATAGCAAAGATCGGGCTGTTTAAAAGATCGGCAAATTTTAAAAACAGAAAATAAGATAAAACAGCTCAGGAAGTGCTTTGGTTTATGCGCTAAAAGTTTCATAATTAGCTTAACTTTTCCTATTCGTATTGCTGCTCTCTCGCAGCCATACATTTATTTAATTTATCCAAGGTCGTTGTGTATGTTGAAACATTTTGGTTTCTCGATTGCATTTTCGATCGTGTGTCTTGGTTTGTCTGCGTATTGGGGTTATACCCATGGTCCTGACGCAGGCCTGCAAACCATGCTCACAGCGCTGACCATTACCGCTATTCTGGCGATTATGGAAGTGTCGTTGTCCTTTGATAACGCGGTTGTCAATGCCTCAGTCCTACGGGGTTGGGATCATTTCTGGAAAATGCTGTTCCTGACAGTCGGTATTCTGATTGCAGTCTTCGGAATGCGTTTGATCTTCCCGGTGGTCATTGTTGCAGTGACTGCAGACCTGGGCTTTATGGAAGTGGTACGTCTGGCCCTGAATGATCCGAAAGAATATTCAGCACGTTTAATGGCACATCATCCCGAAATTGCAGCTTTTGGTGGTGCTTTCCTGTTGATGGTATTCCTGAACTTCTTCCTGGATGAAGAAAAAGACACGCACTGGTTCAGACGGGTGGAACGCCGTCTGTCCAATCTGGCCAATGTACCAGCGATGTCGGTGTTTATCGCACTGGTGGCCTTGTTAATCATGGCAGCCAATGTCGATGAAGCCAAGCGTCTGGCAGTGACTATGGCGGGAATCTGGGGCATCGTAATTTATATTGGGGTGCAGGTCTTGAGCCATATGCTCGGTGGTGAACCGGAAGTCGATGAAGAAGGCAATGCGATTCGTCATGATGAAAATGGCGTACCGACGGGTGTAGTGAAAGCCGGTATTGGTGGTTTCCTCTATTTAGAAGTCCTGGATGCCTCTTTCAGTTTTGATGGCGTGATCGGTGCCTTTGCGATTACCTCAGACGTGGTCATCATCATGCTGGGTCTGGCAATTGGTGCGATCTTTGTCCGTTCAATGACGATTTATCTGGTTGAACAGGGCACATTGGATGCCTATATTTACTTGGAACATGGTGCGCATTATGCCATCGGTGCACTGGCTTTTATCATGATTGCCAGCGGAACCGGTCTGCATGTACCAGAAGTGGTGACCGGTCTGATCGGTGTAGCCTTTATTGTCTGGGCAGTATTCGCCTCGATTCAATACAAAAAACGTCAGGCAGCTTTAGACAAATAAAGCGCTGTTCCTGAATAAAAAGCGTAGCTCCGGCTGCGCTTTTTTATTTTTAGATCAGCATCATCTTTATTTCAAATAAAATTCATGTCTTCTTCATGAGCTGAATGTCCTATAATCTGGGCTCCAGATTAATTAACCCAATCGCCATAATTTATGATGAATGCTTTAGAACGTCGTTCAACCTTTGCCCTGAGCAGTATTTTTGCACTGCGCATGTTGGGGTTGTTTATGATTATCCCGGTGTTTTCTGTGGCAGGGCAGGCCTATGACGATGCAACGCCTGCACTGATCGGTTTGGCGGTCGGGGTCTATGGTTTGACTCAGGCCTTATTACAGATACCATTTAGCCTGATTGCAGACCGCTACAGCCGTAAGCCTTTGATTGTTTTAGGACTGCTGCTGTTTGCCTTGGGTGGTGCGATTGCAGCCATGTCTGACAGCATTTATGGCGTGATTATCGGTCGTGCCATTGCCGGCGGTGGCGCAGTATCCGCTGTCGTCATGGCCTTACTGGCCGATGTCACGCGTGAAGAAAACCGCATGAAAGCCATGGCAATCATGGGCATGAGTATTGGTCTGTCTTTTGTGGTGGCATTTAGTCTCGGGCCTTGGCTGACAGGTCTGGTTGGCATTTCGGGATTGTTCTGGGTCACCACGGTGATGGGATTGGCTGCCATTGCGATGCTGTTTATGGTGCCTAAAGTCACGCGGCATCATAAAAACTTTCAACAGGGTTATCTGACCCAACTGAAACAGGTGCTCCAGATTGGCGATCTGAATCGTCTGCATGTATCTGTGTTTACCCTGCATTTATTGCTCACAGCCATGTTTATTTATGTGCCTTCGCAGCTGATCGAGTTTGCAGATCTGCCACTTTCCAGTCATGGCTTGGTCTATTTACCCCTGTTGGTGCTAAGTCTGTTCTTTGCTTTTCCGAGTATTATTCTGGCAGAAAAATACCACAAAATGCGCGCGATTTTTCTGGTGGCGATTAGCGGTATTATTCTGGGTTTAATGGTGATGGTCTTTGGTTTTGAATCCAAATATATCTTGCTCATTGGCCTGGGTCTGTTCTTTATTGCCTTTAATGTGATGGAGGCCTTATTGCCTTCCTGGCTGTCTAAAGCTGCACCGATCCAGTCTAAAGCGACGGCAATGGGCGTGAATGCTAGCAGCCAGTTTTTGGGTGCCTTCTTTGGGGGAATGATCGGTGGTCAATTGTTGCTGCTCAATAATACCTCGATGGGCTGGAGTATCCTGACCGGGATTGCGATTGTTTGGCTGCTGATGAGTTTCGGGCTAGCTCAGCCACGCTATCTTTCATCACTGGTGCTGCGTTTGCCGGAAAGCAGACAAACTGACGAATGGACTTCTCAGCTTTTGGCGATTCGTGGTATTGAAGAAGTCGTGGTGATGGCTGAACAGCAAGTTGCCTATATAAAAGTCGATAAACAGCAGATTGATGATGCTTCGCGACAACAATTAACGCACTTGTTAGGTAAAGAGGTAGCCATTTAAGCATAACTCTTATAAAGTAAAATACAGAAATATATAGGAAGTAAACAGCAAATGCGTGGTGTAAATAAAGTCATTTTAGTGGGTACTTTGGGTAAAGATCCGGAAACCAAAACTTTTGCAAATGGTGGTTCTCTCACTCAATTTTCGATTGCTACCAGCGATTCGTGGACAGATAAAAGTACCGGTGAACGTAAAGAACAAACGGAATGGCACCGTATCGTGTTGCATAACCGTTTAGGCGAAATTGCGCAGCAATATCTGCGTAAAGGTTCTAAAGTATATATTGAAGGTTCATTACGTACCCGTCAGTGGACTGATCAAAATGGTCAGGAGCGCTATACAACGGAAATCCGTGGTGATCAAATGCAGATGCTGGACTCGAATCGTTCACAAGGCGAGCAGGGCGACAACAGTTTTAACCAGCCACGTTTTAATAACAATAATCAGGCGAGTAACAACCAAAGTGGCGGTTATGGCAATAATCCGCAGTCGGGTTATGGTTCAGCGCCGCAGCAAGGCGGTTTCAACAACAATCAGGGTGGCGGTTATGGCAACAATAACCCGAGTGGTTTTGCACCGAAATCTGCACCTGCACCAACAGCAGCGCCTGCAGCTGATTTAGATGATGATCTTCCGTTTTAGATCATATATAGAGATAACTTGTTAAGTTATTAAAGATAATATTGTTTTAAATTTATTTTGATTCAAATATTTATCTAAAGAAATAGCTCCTTTTATTTTGTAAATAAGAGGAGCTATTTTTTTTAACTTTAAAAATGTTAAGTTAAAAGTGCATATATAATTTCTTTTGTTAAGTTAGTATGTTAAAAATAATCATATCTAATCAGGAAAAATACTATATGGATATAGAGGTTATCTTGCATGAATCAGGAGGAGAGCTTTTACCCATACTCTTAGATGATGAAGGAATGCCTATACCTTTACCTAATGAATTTATTTTGTCTAAACGGGCTTCTAGTTCTAATACATTGGTAAGAAATCTAAGAGAATTAAAATTATTTTATCAGTGGATGCAAATACATAAGATTGATCTGCATGAAAGATTGATTTACAAGAAACCATTTACAGAAGCAGAAATTGTTGGAAGTCTTGTTGAGTATCTAAGAAAGGATCATGAAATTAAACATAGAACTATTAAAATTGCTGTGAGACCAGATACTTTCAATCAAAGACTCATTACGATTAAGCAGTTTTTAAATTGGTATATTGAGACTTATATCGGTACGTTGCCTTTTACTTCAGATCATTACCAATATTACGTTGAGTATAAAAAAAGACTTATATCCTTGTTAGATCGTTGTTCTATAACCTCTCCTCCGACTAACAGAACCCTTTCAAAGGGGTTAACTGATAACGAGCAGTCTAATCTAATTAAATTAATCAAACCTAAAAAGGGAAATAAGAATCCCATTGAGCATAGAAACTATATTATGGTTATGCTCATGCTCTCATTTGGTTTTAGACCTGGAGAGGTGCTTAGTTTGAGAGTAGAAGATATACAGCTTGGGGGAATATCTTCTATACGAGTACACCGGCGACCACCTGACTCTCGGGATATAAGAAGACCTAGACCTCAAATTAAGAGAAATGGGCGGGTGCTCGCAATCAATGATAAGTCACTTGCGATAGCACTAGATCTCTACATTACAACATGGAGAGAGATGTTAGATGAAAGAAATCAGACAGATATTGAATGGGATTATCTGATTCTTAATAAAGAAGGCACTCCTCTTTCACATGCATCTGTTACCCAATATTTTCAAATCTTGAGAAAAAAGCATTCGAAAGTTCTGCCCCCTAATTTTAGTCCTAAATCTCTAAGGCATACTTTCTCTGCATCGATGGAGAGATTGCTAAGAGAAGCTGGTATTGAAGAGGAAAATAGGAAAAAAACCTTAGCTTATTTGAGAGGAGATAGTTCTTTATCTTCTCAAGATGTATACACATTTAAAGAAACTGAATTGGAAGCCAATAAGTATTTAGGACAGTATCAACGTGAAATTTTCGGCATCTAAAGCTGTGCAATATGAATTATTTGTAAATGAAAAGGGCTGGAGAGAGATTCCAGATTTTATTATTAGTCGTGAAGGGAAACGGGTAAATACAGCAGGTGATTTATGGAACTTACCCTATGCTATTGATACTTCTACTTCTAAATTGGATTTCTCAAAAATTCCAAATGAAAATTTAAAATGGGTATTAAAATCTTTCATCATTGAAAAGATTGAAAGAGTGTCTACTCATGCAGGTTTGCAGCATTTTCAAGATGTTTGGGGAAAGTTTTTCCGGAAAAATATAGAAGTAATAATCTCTGCTCAAGATATTGAAGAAACTCTAATTTCAGTAGTTGAAAATGCGATTAATTTGGGTCGAAAAGAGCAGAATCTTTGGACATTATATAGACCAATACAATGGTATTTTTACGGAGCTGAGCATTATCCTGAATTAGGTTTTTCAACAGCTTATGCTAGTTTGTTGGAAACTATGCCTATTCCTGCTAATCCTAAAGGCGAAGCTGTACGGATGGAAGATCCAGACTTAGGACCTTTAAATCATAGCTTGGAACTTCCTCTACTCATTCAGGCCTTAAAAAAAGATCAGAGCCAAGAATTCGAACATTTACAACAAAAAGCTGCTGTTGCTCTTTCTATTGCTTATGGCAGAAATCCAGCCAATTTAACTTATTTAAGACATTCCGATCTAGTTAATTTAACCCCTGAATCAGATGATCCTGTTTACGTCTTAAGAATTCCACGTATTAAAAAGAGGCTACTAAGTCCACGAGATGATTATGTCGAAGAGTTTCTTGATCGAGTTTTCGCAGGGTATATTCATGACCTAATCAAAGCTAATAATGAAATTGATGCGGTTCTCTACCATGAGGGTAAAAAAATACCAAATCCCCAGCCAATATTTTTAAATACAAAAGGCAATGAGGCAGCACTATTATCTGGCGATTATGAGAATGCTTATAATTTTTCCTCTTCAATGATTACTTATTTAATTAAAGGTTTTGTAAAAAGACACAATATTATTTCTCCTCTGACAAAGGAGTTAATGCATGTTACAACTCGAAGACTTCGCTATACCCTTGCAACAGGTTTAGCTGCTGAAGGAATCAGTAAAGCTGCTCTAGCTAAAATTCTGGACCATACTGATACTCAGCATGTCCAGGTATATTTTGAGCTAGCGGGTAAAATCGTTATTCAGCTTGATAAGGCAATCGCAAAAGGATTCTCTCAATATCTTAGCTATTTCTCTGGACATATTATTGACTCTTCAGAGGATGCTATTAATGGTGATAACCCTGAAAAATATTTAGTTTTTAAGGGAGATAAGATTGAAGATGAGATAGAAGATATTGGAGTATGTGGTAAATCTTCTATATGTCATTTAGATCCTCCCTTTTCTTGTTACTTATGTCCAAAATTCCAGCCTTATAGACATGCTGACCACGAATATGTGCTGGAAAGTCTCCTTAATAGCAGAAATGAGCGCTTAGAAAAATATGAAAATGCTCGTTTAGGAATCCAGTTGGATGAAGTTATTTTTGCTGTAGCCCAAGTAGCAGAAGTTTGTAAAAAGGAATATGTATGAGCAGTGGAAAAGTTCCAAGAAAATCAAAGGTTATTCCTTTCTTAACAAGCTTGCAAATCGACCGACAAGTAAACTTTAATAATCTTGTTGCTAAGGCAAAATTATTAAAGTTAGAGGGATTTGAACTTATTCAGTGGGATGAAGAAGTTTGGGAAATAACAGGTGGACGTTTATTGCAACAAAGCGGAAGAAATAGTCTTTCGGTTACAATGAGCTTTAGTTACTCACCAAAATTGGGTGGAGATAGAATTGGAGGAGATTGGGAGAAATTAGCAAAAGCTTTATTCCTGTTAAGGCTACACTCCAAACAACAAATCATATCGAATCAAAGAGAGTTTGTATTAGCTATTGGTTATATCGCTACTTTTGTTAATCAGCGTAAGGTTTCGATTTACGATATTACTAGAGAGGATCTGGAGCGTGCCTGTAATGAGATTGCAAAAGACTATTCACAATCAACAGCCTACAATTTACATAAGGCGGTTGCAGAGTTTGCAGCACATCTTGATGTAAATGGCCTATGTAAGAATTTCCTTAATTACAAATATTCCAAGCAAAAAAGACCAGAATCTGTAAATGCTGTTGGTACTAAACGATTAGATGATCCAGATACTTTGATAACCCATGAAAAGGTATTAGCACCAGTGGTCTTTAAAGTGCTGGGACAGCTATATCAAAATGTACCTAAAGATCATAAATACCGTTTTTACATATTGTTATTAACTTTCTTTGCTTGCACTGGTAGGAGATTCTCTGAGCTTTCTTTATTGCTTTTTCAGAAGGTTCAAACTGATAAGGATGGTGTGGCTTATTTGGAGTATTTCCCTCGAAAAACCTCTAAAGGCAATACATTCACACCTATAAAAAAATTATATTTACCCTCAGAGACATTAAATATCTTAGAAGATGTTATTTCAGAGGTTCATGCTCTTACTGAGAAATGCCGAGACAGTGCTCTTGAAATGCATAGATCTCAAACGGTAGATCTTAGATTTTTAAAAAATTGTCCTGAAAGAGTTTATAAAGAAGATTTAAGGAAACTACTTATAAATCCTAATATTTTGGATTGCACTAGTAGATTGACTAAGGATGGTTTGGTCTTCCCTGATTATGAAAAATTAACTTCTACAGGTCATAAGCCTAAGAGTCCAATACGTTATATAAACCATGAAGGGCTTAAAACTTACTGTGAATATAATTTCAATCGAAGGAGTCTTTTACCAATTCATACTGATCAATTCGGAAAAAAATATTATTTACACGATTTAATGTTTTTACGTTATTACACAATGTCTAGTGGTATGAGCGAAGCTTACTGGTTACCTGTAGAGTGTACCCATTCAATGCTCACTACCTTCTTGAGATATATAGATGACCTAGTAACTGAATTTGTTGGTATAGAAGATATTCCTGAATTCACCACCCATGATTTTAGGCATACTCTAAATACAATATTGGATGAAGGTGGTTTATCTGATCTTTTACAAACAGAATGGTTCGGACGCTCAGATCCTAAAGATACAAAAGCTTATCAACATACCAGTCCTGAAAAGAAAGCTCTCATTATTAGAGAGCAGATAAAAAATGGTGAAGCTGGAGGAATGCTGGCTGAACAGATAGTTAATTTGCCTATTAGCATACAAGATGCTGTGCTAGAAGCACGAGTTCAAGCTGTGCATGATGTAGGGACAGGATTATGCATCCATAACTTCTCACAATTGCCTTGTGAACGTCATTTACAATGTTCTGCTGATTGTAAGGATTATGTGTGGGTTAAAGACGATAAGAAGCGTTTAGAGGAGCAAAAGCGTATTCTGGCTATCACAGTACAGGCACAAGAGACAGTACTCCAGCAAAAACAATCAAAGCGTGTAAAGAAAGGTTTAGATTGGGAGTTGCATAATGAAAAGAAAATTGGTGTCCTGACAAAGCAGCTAAAAGATAACGGTGTAGTTGAGTTTGATCCAAAAGCTTATTTAGAGGAGCTCTCAAATGCCTAGTAAATTTCAGCGTATGACTGAGCGTGATGAGTCGAGAATCATTAGTGAACTCAAAAAATGGGGATTAGGCCATCATGGTTCAAAGTTAACTTGGGCAATTTTAGAAGATCGGTTCAAATTTTCTCGACAATCAATGCAAGCAAAGCCTGCAATTAAAGCAGCTTATGATGTGGCTAAACAGGCTTTATCCAAAGGTAATGTAACACCCAAAGAAGTATTGGACGAAACTATTGAGGAATTAAAGGCGGAAATAGCGTCCTTAAAGATACAGCTCAACAATTTCCAGGAGAAAGAACAAAAATGGAAAAAGAGATGGCAGCAGATTGCTTATCATATTCGGCAAAGAGGAATACAAATGATTGATGTTGATAAGCCTGTTCATCCTGAAACAGCCTTACCAAGCCATACAATTACCAAAAAAACTTTAAAAGAATTTGATAAAGAAATTCCATTTTCGGGACGTGTTTGATAGTTTTTTTAAGAAGCTATCACACTTTTTAGAGCAGACTGATATGCTCGTAACTCGATTAGTTGAGAGGAGCATTTCTCCTTTGCATCAAATATCTTGTTTTTGATATTTGGAAAACTTAGTTCTAATTTTCTATATTTCTCAACTTGTTTTTCTAAAAACATAATTTCAGAACTTACTTTCACTTCTTCTAACTTAATTTTAGAAACATCAGATTCTTCTTCGCTTAAGATTCTAATTTCATTAAGTTTTATTGTTTCTCGAAATGCAGAAAATTGAGGATTTTGTTTATTGATATCCTTTTCTAAAAAACCAAATTCAACAAGTTTTCGTAGTATTCGATACATACGTTGACGATTAAAGCGGTGACGTTCTTTTTTAGTCAATTTCATTTGTTTCCAAAAATCATTAGCAGTCCAGTTATGAATTGAATTTGATTGGATGACAGGGAGAAGTACTTCGAACAAAGGCATTTTAAGAAGTTGCATGGTGAAATATGCTTCAAATTTACAATAAAAGAGGATTATAAGCCGTGGATATATAATCCTCAAATAGTGATAGTTCTGTTTTTTGAGCAGTTGATTAAAAATATGTCAGAACTCACAGTTTCTTTTGGTTTGAAGGTTCGGGAACAGAGAAAACTAAAAAAGCTATCTCAAGAAAGGCTAGCGTTACTATGTAATATAGATCGTAGTTATATGGGGCGTATAGAACGTGGTGAAGTAAATATTACACTTGAAAAAATTTATGAAATATCAAAAGCTTTAGGGGTCTCAATTTATGAACTATTGCCTGAAAAGTAAAATTCTTAAATATAAAAAAGCTTCAATTTAGCCGGTTTAATATTCTCATTAATGCATGCTTGAATAATTTGTTATTAACAAAGAGCATTAAATTTCATTTTAATTTAAGAAGGAAATCATGGTATAATTTTTATAAGTTACAAATACTTATACTCAAAAAATATGATTCCAAGTTTTACATCTTTACCAGGGGCACCATGGGCGGTATTACCTCCTGGAGAACATTTAGCTACGTTTAAAGAAATAGAGAGTAAATTAGCTTTTAATCCTCATAGAAAGAAATTGTTTGATGGATTATTAAAAGCTGCGGAATTATTGGCAAAAGCAGGTTGCCAATATTTATATTTGGATGGCAGTTATGTAACAGAAAAAGAAAATCCTAGTGACTTTGATGGTTGTTGGGATGCAGTAAATGTAAATTTTGGAGCTTTGCATCCTATATTAAAAGATTTCAGCAATGGTAGAGAAGCTCAGAAAAATTTTTTTGGAGGAGAATTATTTCCAAATGGTCGTGAATCTGGTAGTGGGTTGTTATTCAAAGAATTTTTTCAGAGGGAAAAGAGAACAGGGTTACCAAAAGGAATTATAATAGTTGATCTAAAATCGGAATTCCCAGGAGAGTTCATATGATTTTAAATAATTTTGAGTTGACTTTAACTCAAGACTATATCCGGAAGATTGAAAAAGAAATTAAACAATTAGAATCAATCATTGATTTTAATGATTTCATGTCGATATTACAACTTGATGCAAGTAAAAGTCAGTTAGAAGATTTAATTTCTCAAGTTAACGTTTATGAAGATATTGTAAAAAATTATAATAAAACTCCTGATTTTAGCGAAATTTTGACAGATCGGAAAAAGTTATTATTCTATAGAATTGGGAATCAAATAGATCAAGAGGAAATAGCCAAGGAACTTAATATTTCTGTTGAGCATATAAAACGTTTAGAAGAAGAATGTTATGAAAATTTAAATCCTGAAGAATTGAGGAAAATTTATCAATATATATCTAATAAATCAATGGAGTTCAATATTCAAAAAAATGAATTATTAGATTGGAGCAAATTCCCTCTTTCAGAAATAATTAACAAAGGTTGGATTAAGGTTAAAGGGAATTTAAATCCTATTGAAGAGTTGAAAAGATTGTTCTCTAATATTTTAGAAGATAATAGTTATGAGTTAGCTTTTCATAGAAAAATGACCTTTAATGGTAATAGTGCTAAAGAATATTCACTTTTAGCATGGCAAATGAAGGTTTTGTATGAAGCAAAAAAAATAATAACTACTAGCGATTTACCTGTTTTTGAAAATGATACTTCATGGTTGCCAGAACTATTAGCACTTTCTACACATGAAAATGCTCCTCTACTAGTTAAAAACTATTTATTTAAAAAAGGGATAATTTTAATAGTTGAGCCACATTTAAAGTCTACTTATTTAGATGGTGCTGCATTATTATATCGATCAGTTCCTATTGTTGCCTTAACTCTACGTCATGACAGATTAGATAATTTTTGGTTTGTTTTAATGCATGAATTAGCTCATGTGTTTTTACATTTAACTAGAGAAGCTGAAATAAGTTTTGTAGATGAAGAAGTGGGTGAAGATAACGACATATACGAAAAAGAAGCAGATAAATTTGCATTAGATAATTTAATCAGTCCTGAAAATTGGGAGTCTTGTTTAAGCAGATTCTATCAAACTGAGAGTTTTTTGTTAGAAGATGCTGAACGCTTAGGAATTTCACCAAGTATTATTGCTGGAAGAATACGTAAAGAACATCAAAAATATAATATTTTTTCAAACTTTATAGGTATTGGAGAAGTAAAAAAATATTATGAGGTAAATTAAAAATGATAAAAAATTATCATTATGTTCCATTTATGAAATGGAGAATGGGTGAGTATCAAGCATTATTTAAATTAAAAAATGATGTTAAGGATAATATTATTCCATATATCATAATACCCCCTGTAGAATTTGATTTTGAAGAACAGAAGCCTAGAAAAACAGTTAATGATCATTTGGTGAAGTTTCCTGAAAGATTAAAACAAAAATGGGGAAACCGATTGGCAATATTAGATCTACATGAATCCTTAGAAAGTAGCTTAATGGATGATGGTAGATGCATTTTAAATTATTTAATAATTGAATCTAGAAATAAAGGGTGTAAGCTCATACCGACGATTGATATTGATAAATCTAAAAATTATGTTAATAGTTTAAGAAAGATTTATAAAGATAATGATTTAGGTATAGCTCTACGAATTAAATTAGAAGATCTAAAATTAAAAGATATTAATGATAGAGTTGATGATCTAATTAAAGAGCTAGATTCCAATATTAATGAAATTGATTTAATTATTGATTTGCAAAATCCTGATTCTTTTCAACCTTATAAATTATTCGCTAATTTAGTATATAGTTTTGTTTGCAAATTAAAAAATTGGGATGGGTATAGATCATTTATAATTTCTGGAAACTCTTTAAATTTAAGTGAAATATTCAAGCCTGGTGGACTTCCTATACGTCATGAGTGGATGTTATATCCTTATTTAGTTAATAAGTTTCAAAATAAAAAGATTCCGACATTTAGTGATTATACAGTTGAACGATTAGACTTTATTAATATGGATATGAGAGTTCTAAAACCTTCAGGAAAGTTAATCTATACTCTAGATAATCATTGGAGGGTATATAAAGGAGGCGCATTTCGAGGTAATGAAAGTCAAATGATTACACATTGCCAAGCAATTATATCTTCATCTGAATACGAAGGTGCTCACTTTTCTGATGGTGATAAAAGGATCAATGATACTGCTTTACGAATAGAAAGTACGGGAAACTTAGGAACCTGGAAACAAGTAGCAATTAACCATCATATGACAAAAGCAGTGGATCAACTCTCCATGTTTCACGTGATTTAAGCTTTATCTTAATAATTTCTATTAACTGTTTGCTTGGATAAGTATCTGCAATTATTCTGTAAAGGTCTTTTTTTGAGTAGGTAAGGGTCTTATTGGAAAATCCCTTATCTTTCAATAAATCAACAGCTTCATTTCTCCAGAGTAAATGAGCTAAAGAAAATGTTTCTATATTGGGATTCAAGAGAGCTCTGCGAATTTTTTTGAAATTGATCGCTCCTCTAGTACCTTTACAAACTAGAATAATTCCACACCATTGAGGAACTTCCTGAATTACTTGATCTAAATGATTCTCTGCTACAACGAAAGTAAGCTTTTGCATACTTTTAGAATAGATTTCTAATTGGGGTTGTAACCGTAATAAATTGTCTTGAGAACTTTTAATCTCATATCCATGAATAAATTTACTAAAAACAGCAATATCAATTCGATTTTTACCATGCTCTAAACAGAGTTCATCGATAACTAAGTCATCGGTTTTAGAGTGAAAGTCTTTCAAAATTTTAGAATGCAAAGCTTCTCTAATTTCGAAATCCTTTGTTCGATATAACATTACTATTTATTACAGCCTGTACATTTTAATCTAAAAATATTATCACGATTTGAGATCAAATTTTGTGATAAATGGAAGCTATAAATTAATTCTAGTTAGTAGAAAGCATCAATTTATTTAGTAACTTTGCAAGGTATTAGTCCTAATAATCAGGTCCCACTCTCGGTTAGCTTTAAGGTCTAAAAGTTATCATTTGGTGAATTTTAGTCATCAAGATAGTAACCAAGTTCTTCATCAGTCTGTACATGTAAACTTTGTTTTAGAAAGCTTATATCGTGAATCCACTTAAATCCATTCTTGATAAAAACTTCGCCACCGAAAGCTTTAGGATATTCAATTGAATCGTAGCATAATTCAATAGCGCGTTGTTTACTTGCAATCAGCCAATCTGCTTTTGCTATAAAATATCTGAATTTATCTAAAATTATCTTAATTCTATCACTTGCTTATAGTTACTTTTCACCTATATTTAACTTATTGATTAAATTAGATTCGGTTGTCACAATGAGTGAACAATTACAGCAAAAACCTAAAGCTCCTCGTAAAAAGTTCAAACTGACAAAGCAATTAATCAGAATTGCTTTGGAAAATGGGCATACTCAAATCAGCATACAAAAGATGTGTAGGTTGAGTAGTCAATCACAAGTAAGTGACTGGAAGAATGGGGTGAAATTAGCTTATGAAGATCAAATAAAGCCTCTTCTAGATTTATATGGTCATCAACTCAGAAAAGTTACCTCACAACTCTATCAGGTGCGAAAGTCTGATGAAGAAATGCGGTTGGAAGAAGAGAATGGTACTGACGATCCTTTTCCAATAAAGTTTGTTTTGGTTGAGGGTAAAGTGATTTTACGTGAAAAATTTATAAATCCCCAACGAGACTATCAAGGACGTATAAAGCGAAAAGATGCACAAGCTATCTTATCCATCCATGAGCAAGGTGATAACAAATTTAGATGTGTAGTCCAAAATTTAATTACATTCAAGCGTGGTAACAATCATCCTGCCCATCATGAGATGAATGCAAATTTTTTAGCTGAAATTACAGAGCCTTTAGATATTAATGAGTTAATTAAATTTGTGCGTGATTATCGGGAAGAGTCCCTAGTAAATGAAGAATACTTGGTAAATTATTTTACGATTGATTATCTATTATTAAATTCGTTAGTAATCAATGGTTATCAAGTAAAAGATGTTGAAGTACTTCCTGCAACTTGGTAATTTAAAGAAAACCTCAAGGTCGTAGGCACCTAAAGCCTCACAATGAGTCGTAATTGACTCACTTGATTTTACCGCCTGAGTCTTACAGGTTAGCCAATTCGCTCCTGTAACGCGATGGTAAAATCCATTCTGGCATAGATTTAGATTCTGGAAACAGAATAGGAAACGAAAGTCCCGAAAACTAAGTCTATGAATTAAGGGTTAGGGGTGGGTAAGAAAGGGCAGCCAACGAAAGTTTTGCTGCCCTTTCGTTTATAAACAATTTAAAAAAAGAGAGTATTAACTCCCTTTTTTATGCCTCTTAGTTTTATGTAACAGATTATCCAAGAATGGATCATCACAGTATTGCTTCATAATGTACTATTCCTAGTTCTCTTAGAATGCGTTTAATAGTGTTTTTAAATTCAATATAGCTTCTCTGTTTACTCGGAGTGGAAGGTATAGCTAACTTCCGCTGTTCGAATATACACAGTTGATCGTGTTTTTTACCGCGAATGATACGAAAGCTCTTATGTTTAAGTAGTCGCTTTATGTATGCATTGATGTCCTTATCTTTTGAGTAATACATAGCTGTCCCTAAAAAAATAGGAGATCGAAATCTCCTATTTACATAATGCTTTATCCTTGGTAGCGATCATTGTTTGGGTTTAATTGATCTGAATGGTTATCCAGAGAATCCCAATAGGCATCATTATTAGGATTCATGCTATCAGAGCGATCATCGTTAGGTGTTCTAGACATTCTATTTCTCCTATCAAAGTGGTTATCTAGTGATAAGAATCATAGAAGTTTTAAAGAAGATATTTTTGGATATAGAAAAGATATATTTAGATAATTCTAGATATTTTTATGGTAATGAATTTTGTAAAGTTAAAAAGAAGTGAGAGCTTATAAAGCAGAAAAAACTCTTCAGAATCGCTATTAACTTTACAAAAATACATGAATTTATGTTAAGTAATTGAATTAATTTACTTATATTTATGCATATATGGATTTCCATTCTAACTTATCAGAACGGTAAATCTTCATCCAAGACCCACCTGAATCCGGTGGGTTTTTTATGTCTTGAATTTGCTTTGTTTAGTTTTGATAGAGCTCAGAGCTTTATGATTGCTAATCTAAGTTGCAAAAAATTATATTTCAACTGCTCGGCTTATGTTCCAAATTCTAGGTTCCATATTGAGCAAATCAATCAGATCAGTAATTCTCATAGAAATCTTAAATCTAAAAAAACGATTATTTTTATAAAAACTTACGGTTTTACCTATTTAAGAAATTTTCGTATTCTATCTTCATCGAATGAACAATCTCACCAATAGACGAGGAAAGGTCTCATGAGTTTAATCAATACTGAAATCAAACCATTCAACGCCACTGCTTACCACAAGGGTCAATTTGTGGAAGTGTCCGAGCAGGACATGAAAGGTAAATGGTCGGTTGTATTCTTCTATCCTGCTGACTTTACTTTTGTTTGTCCAACTGAATTAGGCGATCTTGCTGATCAATATGCTGAATTCCAGAAAATGGGCGTGGAAATTTATGGTGTATCAACCGATACACACTTCACCCATAAAGCTTGGCACGATACCTCTGACGTGATTGGTAAAATCCAGTACCCCATGATTGGCGATCCAACCTGGACTTTGGCGAAAAACTTTGAAGTATTGATTGAAGCTGAAGGTCTGGCAGATCGTGGTACTTTCGTGATCGATCCAGAAGGTAAAATCCAGATTGTTGAAATCAATGCCGGTGGTATTGGTCGTGATGCAGCTGAACTGCTTCGCAAAGTGAAAGCAGCGCAATATGTACACGCTCACCCAGGTGAAGTATGTCCTGCGAAATGGAAAGAAGGCGAAGCAACTCTTGCTCCTTCAATTGACTTAGTGGGTAAAATCTAATTCGCTCACTTTATTTCGAAGCAAAAAATCCAGCACTCAGTGCTGGATTTTTTATTGGCTGCTCAGCATGACAGCGCAATTTAAATGGTATAGCCCTGATAGCCTTCTGCCCGGGCACGTAAGCCTTCGACCAGATGTTCAATCAGTTTTTCCATCACCAGGCGCTGACCTTTGCGTGAGGCATAGACCAGTTGTACGGTTCCCATATTGGAACACCAGTCTGGCAGCAGATGGATCAGGCGACCAGCTTTGAGATCTGCTTCTACGGTTAACAAGGGTAGATCGGCAATACCCAGGCCATCCAGGGCAGAATAGTATACGCCGGCCAGATCGTTGCTTTTGATGCGGGGTTCTAGGGGGATATCCATCTGTTCATGACTGTCGATACGATGCAGATGCCATTGATAGTGGTTTTTCTGCGTGCCTAAAACGATGGTCGGAAAGTCATTGATCTCAGTGGGGTAGTGTATCGAACGGCCTTGCAACAGCTCCGGACTGGCAACCAGACAATGCGTGGTTTTAATCACATCGCGAACGACAATGCTGGAATCTTCATTGGCTTCAAAGTTGGTGCGGATCGCCAGGTCAATCTCATCATGCAGCACATCGACACGCCGGCTGGTAATTTCCATTTCTACCTGAACCTTGGGATAAGTCTTGAGGAATTCATTCAGCAGGCTGCGGATCTGGTAGCGCATCATCACCGAAGGACAACTCAGCTTGACCAGGCCTTGTGGCTCACTTTTCTGCTTGAGCAAGACATTACGGGCACATTCCACCTGTTGAATCAGCTTTTCGCATTCCTCAAAAAATTCCTGGCCCAGTGAGGTCACCTTAAAATGTCGGGTTGAGCGTTGAATCAGGGTGACATTGAAACGGGCTTCCAGCTCTAAAATACGTCGGCTGAGTTTGGATTTGGTGATTCCGGAGATGTCACTGGCTGCACTGAAGCCGCCATGCTTGACCACCAGATAAAAATAATAATAGTCATCAAAAGAATGCACCTTTCACCTCAATCGCCCTGCGTTCATACAATGCCCATCATAGGGGAAATCCGGGCCAGGCTAAACTGTTTCCAAGCCAGATTAATTTAATTGTTCCAACAAAAAGCGACCCGAAGGCCGCTTATTTTAGAGATGTGTATGGTTTATTTCTGTGCAGTATTCTGGCTATAGCTATTCATCAGGTTGCGGTAGTCAGGAATATGATTGCTGAATAAGCTGCCGAGACCTTCGATATCATTACGCCAGTCACGGTGCAGTTCACAAGCCAGACCAAACCAGGTCATCAGCTGTGCACCAGCCTGTGACATGCGGTTCCATGCAGCATCACGTGTCAGGTGATTAAAGGTACCAGATGCATCTGTCACGATGAATACGTCAAATTCTTCTTCAAGTGCAGACAGCGCCGGGAAGGCAACGCACACTTCAGTCACCACGCCAGCAATGATCAACTGTTTTTTACCCGTGGCTTTTACCGCTTTAACAAAATCTTCATTATCCCAGGCATTAATTTGCCCTGGACGAGCAATATAAGGTGCGTCCGGGAATAGCTCTTTCAGCTCAGGAACCAACGGACCATTTGGGCCTTGTTCGAAGCTGGTGGTCAAAATGGTCGGTAAATTGAAATATTTTGCTGCTGCCGCAAGCGCCAATACATTATTTTTGAATTTATCTGGGTCAATATCACGAACCAGTGACAACAAACCAGTCTGATGGTCTACAAGTAATACGGCTGCATTGTCTTTGTCTAAACGTACATAAGGTTTTGCCATTTCTCTGTTGCTCTCTATAAAATTAGCATCCCGTCTTGGATCAAACCCAGGCTGTTCCGGGACGTGGTGATTTTTATATTAGAGCTAAAAACAGGACAAAATAAGCCCAAATTCTGGGATAAATAATCTTAAAAATAGGATAATTAAAATTTTAGACCAAAATTTTAGTTTATTTGTGTTGAATTCGGGAAGTTAAAGCAGAGATTGTCTTATATATAAGATACTGTATTCCAGCTTAGGACTATCAGCGCATCTTGGCCCGGCATAAAATGGCTGCATGTTCATCCTATCGTAATAGGAGTTAAAAGATGAAAAAAGTAATTGGTGTTTACCGTAATCAAAACATGCATTGGGTCGGTGATGGCTTTCCGGTCAAAAATCTGTTTTCCTATGACCGTTTAGGTCAGGCGATCAGTCCGTTTTTGTTGCTGGATTATGCTGCGCCCTATCATTTTGATCCGACGACTGTACAACATGGCGTGGGTTCACATCCACATCGCGGTTTTGAAACAGTGACGTTAGCCTATCAGGGGGCAGTGACGCATCAAGATTCAAGTGGCGGTGGCGGCACGATTCAGGCAGGTGATGTGCAGTGGATGACCGCAGGCTCAGGTGTAGTCCATGAAGAATTTCATTCTCCAGATTTTGCCAAACATGGCGGTCTCTTTGAAATGGTACAGCTCTGGGTCAATCTGCCGGCCAAAGACAAGATGACCACACCACGTTATCAGGCGATCACTGCGGCAGCTATTCCGCGGATTGAAATGGATGAAGAGGCGGGGCATATCCGGGTGATTGCAGGTGAGTTTGCTGGTCATCAAGGTCCTGCTCATACTTTTAGTCCGATCAATGTCTGGGATGGTGAACTGAAAGCGGAATATGAAACCACATTACATATCCCTGCCGGGCATAATGCACTGTTAGTCGTGCTGAAGGGTGAGCTGGTGGTCAATGCGAGCCAGAAAGTCCTGGACAGCTCAATTATAATGTTTGCCCGTGATGGAGATCCGGCGATTCAGTTGCAAGCCTATCAGGATACCCAGTTTGTGTTACTGACAGGCGAGCCACTCAATGAGCCCATTCAAGGTTATGGCCCGTTTGTAATGAACAGCAAGGAAGAAATTATGCAGGCATTTCAAGAGTTTAATCAGGGTAAATTTGGTGAAATTGCGGTGCAGGCTGAATAGTACACCGAGCGGTTAAACAAAGAAGCCTCTGCTTTCGCAGAGGCTTTTATTTTATAAGGCGCTGTAGTTTCTTGTCGTTTTAAATAATTTACGCATAAACTCATCTTGGTGGAATCTGATGGGTTTATGGTTTTATTATGCTGTGAATCATAGGTTTTTCAAGGGCGTTTGTCAACCAAAGGTTATAAAAATGGTTAATTAAGATGTTTGTTTTTAAAGTGATTTTTCTGGTTATATGGAAAAAATATGAATAAAATCCTGAGTTTGGTGAATTTTGTAACCTGTTCAAAAAAATAGTGAAAAGCAGATTTTATCCCGTCCAATTGCCTTTACGAAAAACATATATTCTGGAAGATTTTAATAACCTGTTTGATTGGCGCATGGTACATAATTTCTGTAGTTTTTCAATGACGGATGATCAGTTTGGATATCGCAGTAATTGGTAGTGGCATGGCCGGACTGGCAACAGCCAGAATTCTCCAGGATGCAGGACATCACATCACGATTTTTGAAGCACTTCCAGGTCGTGGCATGGACAGTCATAGCCTTGAATTTGAAGGGGGGCTAATTGATGCACCTTTACGTGTGATGAATCCTTATCTGTGGAAAAACACCCTGAGTCTGGCCACGTATCTGGGCATTAAAACTTATCCGGTGCGTACCTATATGGCCTGCAGCTGGTTATTTGAAGATAAAACTGAAACCTGGCTGACCACATCGCGTAGCCGTATCGGCAATATTCCAATTATCAATAACCGTAAAGGCTTGCAGCAGTACGGCTGGCGTCTGGTCAAGGGCCTGTTGCAGCTCAAAGTGGCATTAACCAAATTTTTTAAGTCGAAAAATCAGGACATCAGCCTGGCAGAATTTATCAATCGTAACGAGATTGAAGAAGTGTTCTGGCATGGCGCCGTAATGCCGGTACTGTATACCATTTGTACCTGCAATCCGAAAACCATTGGTGAATGGCCGGCGAAACCTTTATTGATTTTCCTGCGTCAATTGACTGATGGCGATGCCTTACTACGCCTGCAAGGCGGAACACCGGCGCTGGTCGACAAACTGGTTGAAGGTATTCATATTGAAGATGGTTCAGCGATTACACTGGTTCAAGAGCAGGGCGATCAGGTCAAAGTTGAAAATGCGGCCGGTTATTCAAAACTGTTTGATCGGGTTATTGTCGCGACGCCAACCACTAAAATTGAGCAATTCCTGGATCCAACCCAGTTTGCCAGTGAAATTGAATTATTGAAGAAATTCAAATTTGAACAGGGTGAACTGGTGATTCATACCGATGCCAGCGTGATGCCGCCAAAACGTAAAGACTGGGCTGTGCTCAGCTATATGATGGATCGTAAGTTTACCCGTCAGCAATTTACAGTGTGGCTCAACTCGATTGAACCTTCTCTGGTCGGCAAGTCGGCAGTGTTCCAGACTTGGCGTCCGGTGACCGAGATTGACCCGAAAAAGGTGATTACCTCGGTCATGCTGACGCGTGCGGTGGTCGATGCCAATACCGTGGCGCTGAACAAGGAATTACAGCAGCGTCATCTGGAAGCCAATCGCAAAGTCTTTTTCTGCGGTTCATGGTCATGTGACGGTTTGCCCATTCTGGAATCGGCTGTGACCTCAGCGATGAAGATTGCGGAAATTTTCGGTGCGCCTTTACCGTTTCAGGGTTTAAAACCTGTGGTCGAGGTTGCTCCGCAACTGGGTTATTAATTGATGCAATGGCTTCAGGCACTGCGTCAGCGCTTTCCTCAGCATAAATATGCAATTCATACAGCGGCGCTGGGGGATCAGGCGCAATTGCCTTGGAGTAATTTGGGCTATTGGCAGGCAGGACAGCAGGATTATGTTGCTGCCTGTCGCACGCTGGCCGATCAGCTCGCGCAGTGTGTCAATTTGAATTCAAAAGATAAATTACTGGATCTGGGCTGTGGTCAGGGTGCAAGTTTATTGCACTGGCAACAGCACTACCGAGTGCAATATCTAGCCGGTGTCGAATTACAAGCGGCTTGCGTGGCCACTATTCAGCAACATCTGCCAGAACTGAATGCCATCTATCAGGCCTCGTTTCTGCGTTTAAACGAATTACAATTTTCCCAGCGTTTTAATGTGGTGCTGTGTCTGGATGCAGCTTATCACAGTCCGGTTCCGTTACTTTTGCAACAAATCAGCAGTGTTTTAAAGCCAAATGCACGAATTGGTTTTCATCATCTGGTGTTATCGGAACGTTGGCAAAATTTGAATTCATTTCAAAAGCTTAAATATCAGCTGTTACTGAAATCTGCCGATATAGATTTAAAAGAATTAATGTCTGTTGGTGCACTGTATGCGTGTCTGGATCGTTTTGAATTTAAAAATATTCAGATTCAGGATCTATCCGAGCCGGTATTTTCTGGCTTTGCGGATTATGTACAAAAAACTTTGAATTCAAAACAAGCCGGTCATCATATTCAAGGCTCAGGCTTGGATCATTTTAAAATTCAAATGACAGCAAAGCTATGCCAAAAATTATATCAGGAAGGGATCGTGAGATATGTGCAGGTAACGGCACAATCGAAGAACTAAAACAGCGTAAGAAAACGTCGAAAAATTCAAGTTTGAAAAATACCAAGCCCAGAAACATCAAAGCCTCACTAAAAAGCGAGGCTAAGATATGGTGCCGGCACACGGATTCGAACTGTGGACCTACTGATTACAAGTCAGTTGCTCTACCAACTGAGCTATGCCGGCATGGTGGAGTGCATTTTACAGAAATTCATTCGCTACGCAAGCCAAAAAATAACCGTTCAAGCTATTTTGGTACGATTTACCGTTTTTCCGGTTCATTCTATCTAAACTGTCTTTTATCGAAAGATCAAGAAAACGCCCATATAGGCAGATATGGGCGAGGGTGAATGTACAGGGTTTGGCATGGGTCAATCGCTTAAAAGGGATTATCGCTTTTTTAGGATCTGGTCTAATTCTTGTGCACATTCCTCTAAAGTAAAGGCCATATCAAACTGCATTTGAGGTTTGAGTTCTTGAGCGAGGCTTCTCCACTGTTCGATGAGTCTCAGAGCTTTTTGAATTTTATGTTTATTGATGTCTTTGGCAATGGTTGGGGTATAACCGCCACGTTTTGCATTTTTGATCTGTTTTACATAGTTTGCGCTGTTATTCATGTTCGCTCTCCGAATAGCAGTGTATCTATTTAGCTGTAAGTTTAAATGGCTCGATCAATCCTGTATTTCTTTCTATTCTATGGTTTTTATTCTCCTCTCAGCACCTCTGTAGGCACCATAACATAGCTTTGATGACAATAGAATTAAGCTATTTTTATGCCAGTTTTTAAATTGAACCTAGAAAAGCACGGAAGCTTAAGAAAAATTTAAATATGGTGGAATAATCGTCTTAGAACAGCCATATTCCTTAGGTCATAGTAACTTTAATCATGGTGGTGATGGATTGTTTAATGATTCTAAGCAGATGCGAATTTGAATTTCAGGCAATAAAAAAACCCGAATCATGTGATTCGGGTTTTTAAATTCTGGCGGTGAGAGAGGGATTCGAACCCTCGAAACGCTATAAACGTTTACACACTTTCCAGGCGTGCTCCTTCAGCCACTCGGACACCTCACCATAGGCCGAGGATAATAGCGAAAAAAACCAGCTGTGCCAAGCTGAAACAATTGATTTGCAGAAAAACTTTTAATGTGGTGCTATGATTCGCAAAAATGCTTGTTAAAAACGAAGACAATATATGCAAAGCACTGCACAAAAAGCAGCTCTCCCGGTGATTACACTGGCTGCGCTTGGGGTCGTTTTCGGAGATATTGGCACCAGTCCACTCTATGCACTGCGCCAATGCTTCCTCACCGCACATCTCGCCATTAGCGAGGCCTCTGTACTCGGTATCCTGTCGCTGATTTTCTGGTGCATGATGCTCACCATCAGCTTTAAATATGTCACGGTCATCATGCGTGCCGATAACAACGGCGAAGGCGGGATCATGTCATTATTGGCATTAAATCTGCGTACCACACGAATTGCCGATCAAAAGAAAATTTTCCTGATTGCCTTGGGTTTTATTGGTGCATCGCTATTCTTTGGTGACGGTATTATTACTCCGGCAATTTCTGTGCTGTCTGCCATTGAAGGCTTGAGTATTGCGACACCTATTTTCAATCAATGGCTGGTACCGCTATCGATTGGAATTCTGGCGGGGCTGTTTATGGTGCAGCGTCACGGTACAGCCACCATGGGGAAATTTTTCGGGCCTTTAACCATGCTCTGGTTCCTGTCCATTGGCGGTTTTGGTTTGTGGAGCATTATCCAGACCCCGTCTGTCCTCTGGATGGTGAATCCGTACTGGGCATATCACTTTGTGGTTGATCAGCCCTACGTGGCTTTCCTGACCATGGGCGCGGTGATTCTGACCATGACCGGGGGGGAAGCAATTTATGCCGATATGGGGCATTTCGGTCGTCTGCCAATTCGTCTGGCCTGGTTTATTATTGTCTTGCCCTGTTTATTGCTGAATTATGCCGGACAGGGCGCATTGTTGTTGCGCAGTCCAGAAGCGCTGGCCAATCCTTTCTATATGCTGCTGCCAGAATGGGCTTTATTCCCGATGATTGGACTGGCCACGGCTGCAGCAGTCATTGCCTCGCAGGCGGTGATTACCGGGGTATTTTCGATGGTCAATCAGGCCATTCAACTGCGTTATTTGCCGCGTCTATCGGTCAAGCATACCTCGGCAGTCGAACGTGGCCAGATTTATCTGCCCTTTATTAACTGGCTGCTGTTTATTTCGGTCTTGATCCTGATTTTACTGTTTGAAAATAGTGCCAATCTGGCCAGTGCTTATGGTGTTGCAGTGACCATGACCATGCTCTGCGGTACTATTCTGATCTCGATTCTGGCTTATGGTTTATGGCGTTGGCCGGTCTGGAAAGTGGCATTGTTTGCTGTGCCATTTTTGGCTCTGGATTTGGTCTTTGTAGCCTCAACTTCTTTAAAAATCACCTCGGGTGGCTGGGTGCCGATTCTGATTGGTGCCGTGCTGTTTACCATTTTGATGACCTGGAAAGATGGACGCGCTTTGGTTTTGAAGCGTCTGGAACAGGATGCCTTGCCGATTGATCTGTTTATTAAAAGTATCTCAATGGGGGAAGGTACCAAATATGTGCCAGGTGAGGCCATTTTCCTGACGGGTACACCGAATATTGTCCCGCATGCCATGCTGCATAATATCAAGCACAACAAAGTCTTGCATGAACGTAATATTATGCTCACGGTCATTACCCGTGATGTTCCCTTTGTAGCTAAGCAAGATCGGGTTGAACTGGAACAATTGAGTGAGCATTTTTATCGGGTATTTATCTATTATGGTTTTAAGGATCAGCCCAATATTCCAGTAGCTTTACAACAGGCTTATCGAAAATGGGGTTTTGAATATGATCTGATGCAGATCAGTTTCTTTATTTCACGTGAACGGATTATGCATACTGTGGGTGAGGGTATGGCACCGTGGCGGGAAAAACTGTTTATTTCCATGCAGCGCAATACCAGTCCGGTCAGTGATTTCTATCAGATTCCACCCAACCGTGTGGTCGAGCTGGGCACCCAGATTCAGATGTAAATAAAATTAAAAAGCATAAAAAACCAGAGACACACTCTGGTTTTTTATGGGAGAAACAGTAAATAACTGAGCTTCGGATTATTGCTCAAGTTCTACGGCAGCCGGCACTTCAGGTGCAGCATTCAAAGGCTGCTCCATCAGCACTGGTTCTGCATCGGCTTGAGCTGCAATTTCAGTTTGTGCATTCATTGCATTGGCTTCAACTACAGCAGCTTGCTGTTGCTCTTCAAGCACAGGCTGTTGTTCTGGCGCAGCCATAGATGTGGTTGCTTCGACTTCAGTACTGTTGGCCGGTTCAGCCAGATTGGCCGGCATGTCTGATTGATTCATACCCGGTTCTGCCACAGGAGGTTGTGGCGAAACCATGTCTGAATTACCTGGTGCCTGCATCATCGCTGGATCATTTGGCATCGCTGGCTGCGTATTTGGCATTGGTTGCTGTGGCGCAGCTGTACGCGGATCGACAAGGCGGATTTGACCAGAGTTGACTAGAGTTTCTAGAGAGCCTTCCTGACCATTTACCGTGGTACTAATTTTAGCTTTAGACAAGCTTTCAAGTGTTTCACCCGGTTGAACCGGTGGCTCGGCAAATGCGCCTGCGCTGATTACACTTGTGAATAATCCTAAACCTAATATTTTAGAGAGTTTGGAATTCATGATTGACACCACTGCTAATAATTGTACGAATTGGGATAGGCGCTTAGCTTTACATACTCATCCGGCAGCTCCAATCAAAGCTACTCAAAGACTGCGAAACCTCATTTAAAATGAAATAAAAAATAGACAGTTTGTTACAGCTTTCGTGGCTTTTAAGCCATTATTGTTTATTTGTTAAGCGAATGGCAGGGTCAAGATATACTTCATATACACAGCTTGTTAAGCTCGGGAAAAATCGGTATTGATCTAAAAAGTACGTGTAATAATGGCCAAGAAGCAGCGTAAATCCAAGAACTCTCTTTTTCAGTTTTTAAGTAAAAATAGTACTAAAGTCATTCTGGGTGTGGTGGCTTCGAGTAGTTTTGCCATCGCCTTTGGTCAGGAAAAAATCAGTCAATGGGTGTCTCTGCCATCTTCATCCGATTCCGCCTGTCTGACACAGTTTTATCGTGATGTTCCGCCGTATCTGATGAAAGACAGCCTGAAAAAAGACAGTTATTCACTGTGCTTTAATGGCTTTAACGTTGGTTATTCCGGTGTTTCGAAAACCCCACTTTGGGTGGCTGAAGCACTCACACCGGCACGCTTAAGCCAGAAAATTCCGCGTCAAGATAATTTTCATGAAGAGACCCAGCTCAAACCTGCGCATCGGGCGACGTTGGCGGATTATCGTGGTTCCGGTTATGATCGCGGGCATATGGCGCCAAATGCGGATATGCCCAATAAGGCTGCACAGTCGGACAGTTTCTCACTGGCCAATATGGTGCCGCAAGCACCGAAAAACAATCAGCAGGTCTGGCGTGAACTGGAAGAAGCGACCCGTGCCATTGTAACCAAACAGAAGCAGGATGTTTATGTGGTTACCGGGCCGGTATTTGCGGCGAAAAAACTAAAAACCATTGGTAATGGCGTGATTGTACCGACGGCGGTGTATAAGGCAGTTTACCTGCCGAAAACCGGTGCGATTGGTGCTTATTATGCGCCGAATGATAATTCGCTCAAAGTACGTATTGTTAGTGTCTGTTATCTGGAAGAACAGCTCGGAATTAACCTGTTCCCACAGCTGACCGAAGAGCAGAAGCGCAATACCTATCGTTTGCCATTGACGGCCAAGGCGGTCAAAGCCAATCAGAAAATCGAATATTCTAACTGGGATGCAGAAAGCCAGTGTGCGGAAGACGTCTCTAAAGAAAACTTGCAGGCACTGCAACGTGAGTTTAAATCTTCAGGTTCAAATACCTCGACGTCCTCAGCGACTGGTGGTGCAATCGATAACGACACCCAAAATACGATTGTAAAACAGCTGATTGATGCTCTATTGCAATATATTTTGCAGTTATTGAAATAAACTTGCTGAAAAAAGTGGGATTCGAGTAGCATCGATCTCACCCATTATTGAAAATAACAAAGACAGGTGGAGAGGATATGTTTAAAGCATTTGAAAATGGCAGTGAATCCCATGCCATTCATGATCTGACCTTGGAAAATGATCTGGATTGCGTCAGCCTGTATGGAAACTTGCAGATCACCAAGGATCAGGAAGGTCTTAAGGCTGCCAAGGTTTTGCAGGCTTTTGTAAATGATGTGGTGCAGCAACTGGAAAATACTGTAGATCTGCCAGAAAAGCTGCAGCGGGATGATCTGGACGAAATCGAAAATCCATTTTTATAAGATTTTTTCATTTGTTTGAGAATGTTCCATCTGGAACCAGACACAAAGCCCAATATTCCTATTGGGCTTTTTACTGTTTTTAGTCTCAGCATTGCAGCGTCTCAAGCTGTCTGAGCCAAAGATTCTAAGCGCCATTGTTGTGGCGTCAGCTGGGTCCATTGCTTAAAGGCCCGCTGAAATGCACTCTGCTCGGAGTAACCAAGCAGCATGGAAATTTCCTGTAAGCTTAAATGCGGATCTTTTAAATATTGCATTGCCATCATAGAGCGGATTTCCTGCATGCATTGCTGATAGGTTTTACCCTGCTTTTGCAAATGTCGTTGTAACTGACGGACAGAGAATTTTATTTGCTGGGCAATATGTTCAATCTGGAACTGGTTTTTTTGCAGGCCCACCAGAATCGCCTGCTGTAACTGCTGGTCAACCTGGGTGGAATTGGGGAATTTTTCCAGTAAAGCTTCAGCTTGTTGTTTCAGAAGCTTTTGTAGGGTCTGATCACCCTGTTTTAAAGGCGTAGACAGCTCGCTGACCGGCATCAGGACTTGAGTCTTGGCTTGACCGAAACGAACCTTGCAGCGGAAATACTGTTCATACAATGCTATATTTTTGGGTGTTGGATGCTGAAAATGCACTTCATGCAGATGCAGATGCAGATGATTATTATCCAGAATATTCGATTTAATAAATTCGATCATGAGTGCAATCGCGATTTCATCGGTCAGTTGCGTACTCATCTTAAAAGGAACCTCACCCCAGGCAATCGAAAGATGATCTCCTTGCCCCTGGATTTGTAGCGGGCTACCATCATAGATCAGGCGATGGTAGTCATGATAGCGCATGAAGGCTTCACCCAGCGTGTCACTGGAAAGTGCCAGATAACCGATAATCCCGAGATGTTTAGTCTCGACCAGTTGCGCAATTTCCAGGCCCAAAGCCGGGCGCTGCAGCTGTTGATCAAGTGTCGTCAGCAGATCACGCCACAGAGTAAAATCAAAGCGTTCCAGATTTTGAATGGCCAATAATTTCTCAGGGACTTCGAGCTGTTTCAGCTGATAATAGTCCAAAAGTAAATGTCCTAAACCACCGTATATCGAGCCTACGTAGTTTTTTAGAACCAGCATTTTTTAATTCTTTTATTTTGTCGTATTTTGTCAATCATATTGAATATTTTGGTCAATATCTAGTCTTTTACTTAGCCTATATTGAAAAATAGACCAAGAGGTAAAAGATCATGTGGAAAGGTTTTCTGGCAGGACTCGTCGTTGCCAATGGATTTGAATGGTTTGCGCATAAATATGTGTTACATGGAATTCACCGCCAAGGACAGAGCCGCTATAGTCCGGTTCCAGAAAGCATGTGTTCGCATTGGGAACATCACCGCATTGTGCGTAAAACGGAATTTTCCGATTTCGGTTATGTAGAAGGACTGAACAACTGGCGTACCCGCAATGAAATTGCTTCTCTTGCCGTGGTTGCTACAGTCTTTGGATTGACGTTTTATCCTTTTTCCAAAGGGATGACGCTGGCCGTATTATATAGTGCAGGCAATTATTATTATCGGCATCGTCGTGCCCATCTGGAGCCAGAATGGGCCAAAAAAAAGCTGCCTTGGCATTATGATCATCACATGAATAGTAATCAGGATGCCAACTGGTGTGTGACCAAACCCTGGTTCGACTATCTGCTGGGTACCCGGGTGATTTCCTCCGCAGATTTACAGGAGCAGAACCCTTTAGGTATGGTATTGCCTGCACCGATCTCGAAAAAACTGAACTATTGGGCAGACCGTTATTTTCCAGCCAAGTGGGCAGAAACTCCGGCTAAAATTGCTAAAAATCCTGCGACCAATCACTTAAATAGGCCATTAAATCGCTAAAACCCGGTTCTTGTCGTGATTTGTCAATAAAATGCAGATGTATTGTCAATATTGTCCTTTTGATTTGGCCTATATTCACGGTTGTTGGTGAGTGAAGCCACATACTGATATGTTTTAGGTGTAATGAGTTATTTTGAATACCAAGCGCTGTGGTCTAATCTTGGTTTTTACAGGGAGTCGCGAGACTCCTTTTTTTTATTTAATTTTTACTTTTGAATATCGGTCAAGATAGAGCGATCTTGTTCATCCTCATACTGGGATGAATATTGAAAGAAAATAACATCCTTTACATTTAAGCTGCTCAGCACTGGAAAGCTTGGTCCTGTCCGGCGGCTATTGATCAATAACAATCCCTAAACATCATTTTGAACATACCAGCCCTTTTCTATTAACTCTTTCTTGTCGTGTTTGCTGTTCTACTTTAATCCACAGAACGATGGATATACTTTTTCAAAGCAGTCATCATTAGAGCAAACCCGGATGTGCCACAGATGATGAGAGTATTTTCCAAATGATTTATTGCCTAGGCTTATCCTGTAGAAATAAAAAAGAGCATCGTTGTGATGCTCTTTTTTAAATACCAATTCGTTTTTGAATTAAAGGCGCATTTCAATGCCTTGCGCTGCCATATAGGCTTTGGCTTCAGGAATGGTATGTTGACCAAAGTGGAAAATTGACGCTGCCAGTACCGCATCAGCACCGCCATGAATAATCCCGTCTGCCAGATGTTGTAAATTTCCTACACCGCCAGAGGCAATAGTCGGTACAGTGACGCGGTCATTGATGGCACGCATCAGGGCGATGTCATAACCGGCTTTGGTGCCGTCAGCATCCATTGAGGTAATCAGGAGTTCACCTGCGCCGTAATTGGCCATTTGTTCTGCCCATTCCAAGGCGTCAATGCCGGTCGGTTTGCGGCCGCCGTGGGTGAAAATTTCCCATTTATCTTCGCCGGTTTTTTTGGCATCAATGGCGACCACGATACATTGTGCGCCAAAACGTTGTGATGCTTCCTGGACAAATTCCGGATTAAATACTGCTGCCGAGTTGATGCTGACTTTATCTGCACCAGCATTGAGCAGCAAACGGATATCTTCGACTTTACGCACACCGCCACCGACCGTCAGGGGGACGAAAACCGATTCAGCCATACGTTCTACAGTACGGTAAGTGGTGTCGCGTCCATGATGTGTAGCGGTAATATCAAGGAAAGTAATTTCATCGGCACCTTGTTCGTTATAACGACGTGCGACCTCAACTGGGTCACCTGCATCACGAATATCAAGGAATTGAACACCCTTGACCACACGACCATTATCAACGTCGAGGCAAGGAATAATACGTTTAGCTAGCATAAATTTTTCCAATTATTACAGCCGATTATGAAACTCACCCACGCAAGCGCTACACCTTGGCAGATGGAAACGGTATTCTAGCAAAATTATGTAAGTTTTTTCGCAGGTTTTCTATGTCGGTTTATACCACTTTGACTTTAAAGGAAGTTCAGGATTTTGCAGCGCCCTACGGTTTAAAGGCGGTTGATCTGATTCCGATTCAAGGCGGTATTCAAAATACCAACTATTTTTTGGTCTGCGAAGACGCACACTATGTGCTGACCGTGTTTGAGGATATGGATGAGCAGGCGGCAGGGGAACTTGTGCCTGTATTACAACATTTGGGCAAAGCAGGCTTGGCCGTTCCGGTGCCTTTATCGCATTCAGGCAAGGCTATTCATAGTATTAAAGATAAACCGGCACAGATTGCACCGCGCCTGTTGGGTAAGCATCCCATGCCATCGACCGTGGCACAAGTTGAAGCAATTGCAGTGGCGCAGGCAAAAATGCATGTGGCATTGCAGGACTTCAAATTAGAACGTAATTTCGTGCGTGATCATGCGTATTGGCTGACCGTGTCCCAAGAAATCAAACCAAGTTTAAGTCCGGCCGATAAAGTATTGCTCGGCAAGCTTTTAGGCCTGTATGACGCTTTAACAGCAGTCTATCCAGATCGTCCACGTGGCTTTATTCATTCCGATCTGTTCCGGGACAATACCTTATTTGAGGGTGATCAACTCAACGGTATTCTGGATTTTTATGAACTAAACAAAGATGAATTTTTATTTGATATCGCGATTACTTTAAATGACTTTTGCACCAACTATCCGGATGTCACTTTAAACGAAGAAAAAGCCATTGTCTTTTTAAATGCCTATGAAAGCGTCCGCCCCTTAACAGCAGATGAAAAATCATGTTTAGAGTTGTACTTGGCCATGGCCGCAGGTCGCTTCTGGATGATGCGGTTACAGGTGGCACAGCGTAACGCGGCCTTGGGTCGTACTGGCGAAGATATTTTGCAAAAAAATCCAGTCGAGATGCGTAATATGTTGATTGAGCGATTAAAATTCGTTACAGCTTAAATATTTAAAATTTATAAAGACAAAAGGACAGGGGATATGCGCGATCAGGGGCGTTTAGTGGAGTGGTTTGATGACAAGGGTTATGGCTTTATTCAGCCCAATGATTCGGCCAAAGATCGCGTATTTCTGCATATCAAGGACTTTGCCAAGCAAGGTCCGCGTCCGATTGTCGGCTGTGCCTTAGATTACACGGTCATTTTAGATGAGCGCGGACGATACAAAGCACAGCAGGTCATGTATCTGAAAGCATCGCAAACCAAAACGTCTCAGGCTAAATTCAAACCCTCCAAGCAACAGCAGTCACAGAAATTACAACCGATGCAGATTGCCTGTGTGGTTTATATTCTGTTGCTGACCGCATTGACTTTGGGCGGTCTGCTCAGCGGACTGGTCTTGTTGCTGATCAGTTTGATGAATGCATTGAGTTACTGGTTGTATGCGCAGGACAAGGAAGCGGCGCAATCGGGTAAGCAACGTATTCCGGAAAATACCCTGCATCTGGTGGCTTTTTTAGGTGGTTGGCCAGCAGCCTGGTTAGCCCAGCAAAAACTGCGACATAAAACACAAAAACAACCGTTCCGGCAGATATATTTTTGTACTATAGCCTTTAACATCATTTTGATTATATGGCTAATTTCCCCATTTAACAGTTTAAATATTTAGGGGAAAGATCAGGAGGGGACGTGAACTATTCCATTGATAAAGACCCAAATCGCACACTGACTTTTGCACTGTACATTTTATATATTGTGGCTATTTTTAGTGCTGGCCTCTTGGCTGTCGTGGCGTTGATCATTAACTATGTCAAACGTCGCGATGTGCGTGGTTCAATTTTTGAAAGCCACTTCACCTGGCAGATCCGCAGTTTCTGGTGGTATCTGGTCTGGAATATCATTGCCTTTATTCCATTTTTGTTTCTGTTCTTTACTGGCGAAGATCCGAACCTGTTTGCAGGCGTGGCATTTGGTGCATCCGCTTTCTGTTTGTTGGTGGTCTTTCTGGCCTGGATCTGGATTGTGTATCGGGCGATTCGTGGCATCATGCGCTTGAATGACAATCGACCGATGTATAAATCCTAAATTTTATTGTAGAAAAAGCAGCCAAAGTGCTGCTTTTTTTATGCCTCATGTAATAGAACGGATTCCGGCTGTCCGCATAGGCTGAAAAAAATTACCAACTCGCACCACTTTTATTCAAGCTTGCTCTATTTTAGTGAGCAATTCTTATCATCATTGAACATAATGACGAACATTGCTAAATATTTTTAATTTTATAAATTTACATTTTTAATATTTAGACTTTACTTTTTTGTTTCATAAATTTACTTTATTAATAAATATAGTTTACGTTTTTAATAAAGAAAACTTACATTAATGTACATTTATTTTTTTAAATTTAACAGGTCGAATTATTTTATTGTCGGGCTCATTTTTAATTTAAGAATAAAAGCGACCACGACGGCGACGCATGCCTAAAACATGAATAGCACGCACCAGAACCGCATAAGAAACTGCATAACCAAAGCGCTGTTCAAATATTGGAACCAAATCACTAATATTTTGAAATTTTAAAGATCTTACAAACACTTGAAATTCATTCCAATCTTTAATATGGCCCGGTGCGCCGCGATTTTTTACAGGTTTCTGGACCAAGTCGCCAGTTTCTTCTTCAAGGCGGATCCATGCATCCAGAGTCACCCGAGAGATGCCAAATTCTTTACAGACAGCCACCTTGTAATCGGTCTTTTTATACATCTGAATGGCTGCAATTCGAGTTTCTAAATTGTACTTTGGCATTTTCTATCCTCACTCAATTTATTTATATTTTTATTATATGGCATAGTCATTGCAATTGAACAAATAACGAAAATAAATAATGTTCAGGTGACATCAATGGAAAAAGCACAAGTTGCTTTCAAAAAAATGTCTTTGTGGCAGGTCGTGATCATTGGTGTGGCATATATGACCCCGATGGTTGTTTTTGATACCTTTGGGATTGTTTCCGGCATCACTGAGGGACGTGTTCCACTCGCGTATATCCTTGCCTTAGGTGCCATGCTGTTAACGGCATTCAGCTATGCGCGATTTAGTCGCCAGACAGAAAAACCGGGCTCGGCTTATACTTATACGGCGGAATCTTGCGGGCCGAAAGCCGGTTTCTTTGTTGGCTGGTGTGCCTTAATGGATTATATATTGCTGCCGCTCGTGAATGCTTTACTGGCCGGGATCTATTTGGAAGCTCTGATTCCAGGCGTGCCATATTGGGTGTGGGTCTGTATCTTTACCGGTTTGGTGACCCTGATTAACTGTTTCCGCATTAATATCTTGGCGAACTTAAGCCTGGTTTTTGTGGTGGCTCCCTTGATTTTAATGCTGCTGTTTATCTATCTGGTGATCAAGGGTATTGGTACGGAGCAAGGTTATCATCACGTCCTGACCATGACGCCATTATTGAACGGCGATAGCAGTATATTGCCGTTAATTGCCGGGGCATCAATTTTATGTTTCTCGTTTCTGGGCTTTGATGCCGTGACGACGATGTCACACGAAACTAGAGACCCGAAAAAAAATATTCCACGTGCTGTAATGCTGACCACGTTGACAGGCGGGGTGATTTTCTTCTCGGCATCGTGGTTTATCCAGTTGTATTTCCCCAGCAATGTCCGCTTTAACAACCCCGATGAAGCATTGCCTGAAATTGTGATGTATGTCGGTGGGGCACTGTTTCAGGCGGTGTTCCTCTGCGCGCAAATCATGAATACCTTTGCTTCAGGTTTGGCGACTCATGCCAGTGCCTCGCGTTTAATCCATATCATGGGACGTGACGGAATTTTCCATAAAGGCACATTCGGTCAAGTGCATAACAAGTTGGGTACACCACTTTATGCCGTGCTGTTCATTGGCTTAACTTCACTCCTTGCCATCAGCCTTGATCTTGCGACAGTGGTGAGTATGGTGAGTTTTGGTGCCCTGATTGCCTTTACTGCAGTGAATTTCTCGGTATTTGTGAAATTCTTTGTTCAGGATAAACAGCGCCAAGGCTTAAAAAATATCTTCCTTAACTTGGTTTTGCCCCTGCTTTCGGTGGGCGTGATGTTGGGTTTATGGATCAACCTGGAAATGTCAGCTTTGATCTGTGGCTGTATTTGGCTCGCAGTAGGCGTGCTGCTCTATATGTATAAGCGTCTGCGTAAACAGAATATTGTGATTAGTAGTGCTTACTAAGATCGAATCAATTGTATTGAAGTAATAGTGAGAAGATGAAATGAATAAACCAAAATTTATTGAAGATGTCGAGTTTAAAGCCAGTATTAATACACAGAGTGGCAAAGAGTGGAACTGGATTAATCCCAAACATGGCAATTTTGAACATCCTGCCAATTACTATGAAAGCTCACTCGAAACTGGGCATGCGTTTCCAGGTTTAAATGCCGATCTTGAATGTGATGTGGTGGTGATTGGTGGTGGGCTACTTGGAGCATCGACAGCACTCCATCTGTCTGAACATGGCATAGATACCATTTTGGTAGAAAAAAATCGCATTGGTGGCGCTGCTTCAGGACGTAATGGTGGACAGCTCACACCGGGGCTAGCGCGTTGGGAAGCGTCAGAAATGATTGAGCATTTCAGCTATGCAGATGCAAAAAAACTCTGGCACTTTAGCTCTACTGAAGCGATGTCTTTAATCGATGACATTGCAGCAAAATACCAACTTGAGCTACAGCGTAAACGTGGACATATTACCGCAGCAGTGCATGAAGGGCACTTGGTTGGTTTAACTCAAGGGGCAGATGCACGTAAATTTTTAGGTGAAGACCACACCAAAATTGTCGGTGAGCATGAGCTGAAACAGCATATTGCTTCAGAGAATTATTGTGGTGGTCTAATTGACTCGCTGGGGGGACATATCCATCCACTCGCACTGAACCGTGGCCTCGTTTATGGCTTCTGCCAAAACGGTGGACAGGTGTTTGAACAAACTGAAGTGGTGTCAGTAGAAGAGCGTGAAGATGGGATTTATGTCACGACCATAAGTGGCGTAATAAAAGCGCGTAAGAGTGTGGTCATGGGCGTACATCATGCTTCGTTTAAACTGCTGCAAAAGAACAATCGAACCACAATTCCATTTTATACTTATGTATGTACCACAGCGCCTTTAGAAGTAAATTTAAAAGAGCTATTGCCAACCGATGCGCCTGTCTACGACACCCAGTTCCAGATTGATTATTACCGGGGTGTGTCTCAAAACCGAATTTTATTTGGTGGTGAAGGGACAGGTTCGTGTTGGAGTCCTGAAAAAACCCATCAGTATTTGTTAGGTCGAATTCAGCATGTATTCCCACAATTAAAACAGGTTGAGCTGGATTTTGTCTGGAGTGGAACCACGGATCTGACCATGAATGGTGCAGCCGACAGCCGTAAATTTGGCCATAAATTCCCGATTTATGCCGTGCAAGGCTGGAGTGGGCATGGTGTGGCGCAAACGGTGCGTATCGGTAAAGCAATTGCAGATGATTTCTGTGGCAAGGCAGATGATTTCAATATGCTGACCACTATTCAGCATCAGGATATGTTGTTTGGTCGCACACTTGCCCCTGTGGTGATTCCAATTGCCAAAACTGCCTATGGACTGGGAGCATTGGTGAATCCGGGCAAGATGGTATCTTTCTAAAATTAAATACAAATATAAAAAAGTCCCCTTTCTTAAAAGGGGACTTTAGGGGGATTAAAAAGAGGAAATTAAGTGATTTGTTCTTTTACTTTCCGCTTTAAAAACTTCGGTTTCCATTCACTGGCAATCACGCCAAGTACCACCATCAATCCGCCTAATAAAGCCAGTGACGGTAAGCGTTCTCCTGCCAGACGGCCAAACAGGGCTGCCCATACCGGTTCGCCGGCATAGATAATTGCCGCCTGTGATGGATCGACCATGCGCTGCGCCCAGTTCATCACCAGTTGGATCAAGGCACTGGCAATGCCTAAACCGACTAAAATTCCTGTCAGATGCCAGTGAAATTCAGGTAGCTGAGATTCACCTAATACGGGTGCAATCATAAAGCAGAACAGGGACGCAAAAATAAGTTGCAGCACCGTGACCCGGCGTACATTGACCTGTTCGGCAAAATAGCTGATAAAAATAATCTCCAGTGCAATCGCGATGGAACCGAGCAAAGTCAGGGTTTGCCCGAAACTGAGCTGAATTGCAGCAAAGCCATTTCCTGTCAAAAACACCAGACCGATAAAGGCAAACAATGCTCCGATCCAGGTCATGACATGCGGTTTTTTACGGAACATGAGCCAGAGCAGGATCGGAACCAGTGGAACATACAAGGCGGTTAAAAAAGCCGACTCACTGCTGCTGATGGTCTGCAAGCCCACAGTTTGGGTGCCGTAGCCGATGGCGATCATGACGCCAATCACCACACCAGCAAACACCTCTTTCAGGTTCATGCCTTTTAGCGACTTCAGTGAAATCAGGGTGACGGCAAGCGCTGCCGCAGCGAAACGCAGGCCGACAAACATAATCGGACTACTAAAATTTAGCCCGTATTGCACAGTAATAAAACTGCCGCCCCAGATAATGGTGATCAGGATCAGGGCGAGTTGCGGCGCTTTTACCATCCAGCCGGAGTGATTTTTGGAAATAAGTGTAGACATGCCAGGAGATCAGAAAATTAAAAAATAAAAAAGAGGTCCGAAGACCTCTTTTACAGCAGGCTTAATTATAGCGCCTGTTGCTCATCTAGCAATAACTGTGCTTCACGCAAGCTTAATGTACCTTCGTAAATCGCACGGCCGGTAATTGCGCCCAAAATACCCGGTTGGTCTTTCAGATTACGCACATCATCCAGATTGGTTACACCACCAGAGGCAATCACAGGCAAACCTGAGTATTGCGCCAGATTCACGGTTTGCTCAATATTCACACCCTGCATCATGCCATCACGCGCGATATCCGTATAGACAATGCTCGACACGCCAGCATCAGCAAAACGTTTCGCCAGGTCAGTAGCCTTGACATCAGTCACATTGGCCCAGCCATCTGTTGCCACCATGCCATTCATGGCATCAATACCCACAATAATGTGGCCAGCAAATTTTTGACATGCTTCTTCAACAAATTCAGGATCCTGAACTGCTTTGGTGCCAATAATCACAAAAGAAACACCGGCTTGCAGATAATGCTCGATGGTTTCCAGAGAACGGATACCGCCACCAATCTGGATCGGCAAATCAGGCTGAGATCGGACAATGGCTTCAACCACTGGCTTATGGATTGGTGTACCTGCGAAAGCACCGTTTAAATCTACTAAATGCAAGCGGCGAGCGCCTTCATTTACCCAATGCTGTGCTGTTGCGACCGGATCGTCTGAAAATACGGTATCGTCTTCCATACGACCTTGCTTTAAACGGACACATTTGCCATCTTTCAGGTCAATTGCAGGGATGATCAGCATGCTTTCGCTCCTTGCTTAATCTTTAGAATGAATTTGAGTGTATTCATCTTAGCAAATAAAGTCGAAATTTCTAACTCTTAAACGGTATGAATAAAGAAAACCTGTGCGTAGACAGGTAGCAGTGAGGTCATTTATTTTAATGGCATTAATGATTCATCTCTTGAATGGAGATCAGGTTTTCCATAACGGGTCGTGTACTGAGCTGGTCGATGATCGAAGCGGTAAGATCTGTTAAAGTCACAACCACCTCATCGATCGTGCTCATCACGGCTTTCATGCGTACATCAAGTTGCCAGAACCAATACGCCACTTAAACGCTTAAGCCGTCGATGAAGGACGGATTCTCAATTTCAATGAAGTATTGGGAATCTCTCTGGGTAATAAATCCCGACGTAGTAATTCTTCAAATACCAGCACGGGCGCGTAGGCATCTGCGGCTGCATAATCAATCTGTGCCGGGCTGAGCTTCTTGCTGGCCCAGTTCGAAGTACTAATCCGTTTCGATTTGGGGAAATTCAGTTGAAACAACAACGCCATGGCATTTTTTAATCCGACCGGATTATTTAAACCAAAAGCTTTAAAACATTTGGATAGTTCAATCACACTATTCAGTTCAATGCCTTTTTTACGGAACAGGTGCGCATCATTTTTCAGGCCAAAACCGACCTTGATCTGATCACGACTGGCAAAGATCGGTTTAAGAAAATCCCAGATCGCCGGACTCATTTGAAATAAATAGGCTTTGTCTAAAGTCGCCAGCTGAATCAAATGTGGCCCAGTGGAGACTTCACCGACTTTAAAGGTGGGCTTGGATTCAGAATCGAAACCCAGGACTGCATGGCTTTTTAGTTCCTGTTCAAGAGCATGACATTGTTCCAGGCTATTAATCACCTGAATCTGTTGCATCGGAAGATTTTGAAATACAGGAAAGGCCTGAATTTGTTCCTTGCTTGGTAAAGTGTCCAGCCGCTGTTGCATACGCATTAATCATGAAATGAATGCGTTCAGCTTAATCATTTTTCTAGCGCTAGGCAAAAATAAAGCCCATAAAGAATGAGCTTTATACAAAATTTAAATAGGATTAATCAGTGTGATAGCTACTCTGTTCCATCTGCGCCTGTTGAGCACGCGTCACATAGTCTTGATAAGCTGGGATTGCAATCGCGGCTAAAATACCGATTGGAAAAATAAGTACATAAATCAATCCCAACACCTTTTCCCAAGCTTTGGTGGTACGTCGCGGGCCGTATTGATTGCTTCTGTCATCACCTTTGGCAAAAATCAGATAAAGGATAAAAATCAGATTGAGTAGCGGAACCAAGATCAGCAGCGATAACCATCCAGTATGATTGCGGTCATGTAGACGGCGAATAGTAAAAACAAAACTAAAATAAAGCATGACCAAGTAAGCGAGTCCGATGAGAACAGTTGCAACCATGGATGAGCCTGCCAAGGCAGAGCTATCCATAAATAGGCCAGGTGAAAAAGCTGCAATGATCCCAATGATGATCAGGAGCGAAAAGGTCATTAGCATGTTCCAGCCGAGATAAGACAAGCGGCCAAAACGACCATTTGGGCTTAAAGCTGATTCATTGCTTGGATAGTGTGGATTCATTATTGTATTTCCCCTGAGTTTAATTATTTTTAAATATAATGAGTTACTTCAACATCATAACAATTTTAATGACTAAAAAATAGTCAGAATCACTAGCAGTGAACTAATCTAAATGAATAAAAAAAGCCCGCAATCTGCGAGCTTTTTAGGCGAAAGGAAAATCAGATTTTCCAGTCCACAAAGTTTTTCAATAACTGCAAACCGGCGGTATGACTCTTTTCCGGATGGAACTGGGTCGCGAACAAGTTTTCTTTATGAATCGCGGTGCAGAATTCAATGCCATAGGTACAAGTAGCTGCCACCAGGTCTGAATCTTGTGGCTCTACATAATAGCTATGTACAAAGTAGAAACGCGCATCCTGTTCGATATTGTTCCACATCGGATGCTCTGGATCAGCCTGATGCACCTGGTTCCAGCCCATATGTGGCACTTTTAAGCCCGCCATTTCCGGAAAGTGCTTGACCGCACCTTCGAAAATACCCAGTGCATCGGTACCACCATTCTCTTCAGAATGTTGCATCAAGGCTTGCATACCCACACAAATGGCCAGTACCGGCTTGTTAAATACGGCGTTGCGTACCACTTCATCAATTCCGGCTTCGTGCATGCCTTGCATACAGTCACGCATCGCACCTACGCCCGGAAAGACAATCTTGTCTGCTTGTGCAATCAGTTTTGGATCATTGGTCACATCAACCGTGGCACCGACATGTTCTAATGCTTTTGCCGCAGAGTGCAAATTTCCCATGCCATAATCAAGAAGGGCAATACGGGTCATTACAGTGTACCTTTGGTTGAAGCTACAGTATTGGCAGCACGTGGATCGACTTCACAGGCCATACGTAGCGCACGTGCAAATGCTTTAAATACGCTTTCGATCTGGTGATGGCTGTTTTTACCTTTCAGGTTGTCGATATGCACCGTTATCAAGGAATGGTTCACAAAGCCCTGGAAAAATTCAGAGAATAAATCCACATCAAAACGGCCGATCATGGCACGGGTAAATGGAATATCCATAAACAGACCCGGACGACCAGACAGATCCACCACGACACGGCTTAAAGATTCATCGAGTGGTGCATAGAAATGACCATAGCGTTTCAGGCCTTTTTTATCACCCAACGCTTGCGCGAAAGCCTGACCCAGCGTAATACCGCAGTCTTCTACAGTATGATGGTCGTCAATTTCCAGATCGCCCTCACAATGAATATCAATATCAAACAGGCCATGCCGCTTGATTTGATCAATCATATGATCTAAAAAGGGAATACCCGTGTTTAAGGTGCCTTGACCAGTACCGTCGAGATTCAAACGAACTCGAATTTTGGTTTCGTTGGTATTTCTTACCACTTCACTGATACGATCTGTCATAGACACGTTCCTCAAATACGTCAAAATGATTGATGTAGAAAATATTTTCGCCGTGACGAAGTCACCGCATATTAGATTGCTCAGGAGGGTTTATCAATGCCTATCACCGTACATGCTTATACTTCTTTAGAAAATGACGAAGTGCGCAGCCAGCTTGAGCGACTGTATGACACGAGCCCTGAATTTAGCGACGGGGCAGATGCCATGGAACAACTAGAGCAAAACCTTGCACAGTATACCTCAGTTTACAGTGCAGAATTTAATAGCAAAATTATTGGGGCAATCTGGTGCACCGGACAGGGGGAAAGCCGCATTCTGGAAAATATCGTGGTACATCCGGCCAACCGTGGCCGTGGCGTGGCAGAAAGGCTGGTGAGTGAGGTCTGCCGGATGGAAGAAGAAAAAGGTGTGAAAAACTTTGTGCCGGGTTGCGGCGCCATTCATCGTTGTCTGGCCAATCTGGAAAAAATCTGAAGATAGAGCAATATCAAGCAGCCGTTAGGCTGCTTTTTTATGTAAATAAGGGCTTAAATCTGTTTTATTGCTGAGGTCTTTGGTAAACACTGTTCGATTTATGACTCAAATTGACGCGAGTTGATGGAAAAGTAAACATTTGAAGAAAATTATTCTGTCTGCTCTTGACGATTTACAGCTGAAACTGTTTAATACGCGACATCGGCGTGATAGCTCAGTAGGTAGAGCAACGGATTGAAAATCCGTGTGTCCCCAGTTCGATCCTGGGTCTCGCCACCATATTTTAAAACGATTTCAAAGTTTTCAATCCCTGATCCCATCAGGGATTTTTTTTAGGCCAAAAATCAGCCACTCAAATATTTTTTTCATAATTTTGATTGACTAATGAGGCCAGATACGGCTTAATACACCGCATCGGCGTGATAGCTCAGTAGGTAGAGCAACGGATTGAAAATCCGTGTGTCCCCAGTTCGATCCTGGGTCTCGCCACCATATTCAAAAAATCCTCAAACCATGTTTGGGGATTTTTTTTTGCCTGTAATGTTTGCCTACAACAAAATCAGATCAGAATTAAATCTATATTTTCTTATTGTTCCTGCCGTATTTTTTTCTATTTTTTTATCCTGTTTATTCATGATTGACCGTTTATCAAACTTAACAATAGGCGCTTGTATTACTTGTAAGCTTTCAATCTGAAGCTTTCCTATTGTCCAAATGAGGGCTAAATCATGAATCTCCTAAAGCCGAGCATACTGGGCCTTCTTACGGCCTGTGCTGCCTTTACACTGCCGATATTCAGCCATGCTGCACCTGCCACTGTGTCTGATCCGGTGGTATTGCCGACACTCACTGTCATGGCCGAACCGGAACTGCGCGCCGTGACTGAAAAAATGATGCCTTATCAGGAACAGAACAGCCAACTTAAGGCCCTGCAAATGCGTCTGATGAAAATCGAACGTGATATTCAGGCCTATAGCGTAGATGGCGACATTGCTGCGAATATTGATGTAATGCGGTCGCCGGTCGCCCCCGATCTGGATAGTCTGCCTGTGGTATTTCGTGAATATGTATTGGCCATCGCACAGGGCTTACAGTCTTCAGACCCAAGAAATGGTGTGTATGTCTTGCTGCAACCCTTTGGTATTAACAGGGATGCCACCAACGTGCAAATCGTACGTGAACAATTTGACCCAAATCGACTCAGCCTGAGCTTGCCATTTGATTCCAGATAATCGTTGTTGACAGCCTGAAGGCTTGGGTCTGCAGGATCAGCCAGCAGAAGATTTCGGATTAAATTACTTTCCGGGCACGATGATTCTTGCCTGAGCAGGCCATATGAGCGGTCAAACCAAATCTCTTGAATTGGGTCTAAAAAATAAGCATAGTGTGTATTATCAATAAGATCTGACCGACAGAGCTGGAGCGTGTACATGCCGCGTGTTTTTATGATATTAGCCGCTGTTACGCTGGCAATTTTTATTGGACTGTTTTATCAAAATTCTGTCCAGCAAAAACATCAGGCCGAGTTGCTCGAGTATGAAGCCGTGCTGGAAGAAAAAACCCAGAGCATTGTAAGGCAAGCACAGGACTGGTCTAAGCCGATTGAGCTTGAGCTTGAAGATGACCGTCTGGATGGCGACTATGCCATCATGGCTGAATTCATGCTGGGTCAATTGCGCGACAGTGCCGAGGAGCGCAATCAGTATCTACGCGACCTGAAAGCGGCCAACTGGCAGAATTTTCTGGATATTGACCGTCTGGCCAAGGATCAGGCACAAGACTATAAAGAAACCGAAGCCATGCTCAAGCAAGTGCATCAAATTGTGAACAGCTATCAGCAGCAAATTCAGCAGCGTGATGCCGAGCTGATTAATAAGGCACAGCAACTGGATATTAAAAACCGTTATCGCCAGCAGCTGACCGCGAACCTGCAAGCTGATCAACAGCAAAGTAATGCCCATACGATCTTTGTGATTGAGAAACAAAGTCTGGCCAAGGCAGATGCCTTGTTTGCCGTATTGAAAAAGCATAAATGGCAAAAGAAAAATAAAACTTTTATGTTCTATGAAGATCAAGCAGTGCAAGAATTTAATGCACTGTATAAAGAAATACTGCACCTGAATAAGCAGATGCAACAGATTGCGACAGCAAACCAGAAAGCGGTTGAAAATAAGTTATAACCCTGTAGGCGATCACAGGATTGCCACATGACTGTCATCTGCTGTTCAAACTTAGTGCTTAAATTGAATGTGTCGCACAGATCACGACATAACATTTAAGCAGGTGAGTCATGCAAACAATTCAGGTTTTTGCTGATATTCAGCAGGTGTACGGTGAGTTTGTCGCAAATAAAACATGTCCAAAATTACAAAGTCTGAATAATGAGGGCAGGAGCCGATTTTTCTTGAATCAATATTTCAAGCTGATCGAGGACTGGCACTATACCGAACAGATTGTGATTCAGTTTAATCAGCAATATTTCAGTCTGGATCTGGAAGGCGCGCCGGATTTTATGGATCAGGAAAATTATATGCGCTGGCTACAATCAGAACTACTGCATTAATCCAGTCACCCTATTCATTCTCTGGCTAAACTCAAGCTGTCGATCGAGGCAGCTTTTTTATTTTCCAGATTTGGTCTGCATCTTGCTGCTGTATTGGCACAGCGTAAATAAGCGCTGATTCCAATTCCGGCCTGAACCAGCTATGCTGAAATGAATAAAACCGTCGCTATAAGCATGACAGGCGGCGCATGCATGAGATGGAGGGCGATATTGATGCAAGAACTGATTTGTTATAAGCAACTTCCGGTCTGGACAGAAAAGAGTATTCCTCAGGGCTTCAAGAATCAGCACAATACCAAAGCAGGGACTTGGGCCAAACTGACGTTACTTAAAGGTGAGTTGCGTTTTGCCATGCTGGAAGCATCCGGTGCGGTGCAATCTGAACATGTATTTACACCAGAACAGCAACCGCCATTTATTGAACCTGAGGCTTGGCACAAGATTGTTTCTGCCAGCGAGGATGTCGAATGCCAGCTGCGTTTTTATTGCCGGCCTGAAGATTACTTCATCAAAAAATATCAGTTGAATCCTACCCATTCTGAAGTACTGGCTGCCATGCCCTATTTAAAGGGTGGCCGTGCGCTGGACGTCGGTTGCGGTACAGGACGTAATGCGCTGTATTTAAGTCAGAACGGTTTTAATGTCGATGCTTGGGATGTCAATGAAAACAGTTTGCAGACCTTAAGACAGATTGTGCAGACGGAGCACATTGACCACTTGCAGATCCAGCGCCGTGATCTCAACACAGATACCAGTATTACAGGCCAGTATGACTTCATTTACTGCACCGTGGTGATGATGTTCCTCGAGGCCAAAACCATTGCACCCTTGATTGCGCAGATGCAGCAGGCCACCGTGCCGGGTGGTTATAACCTGATTGTCTGTGCGATGGATACGCCAGAGATTCCGGTACAGCCCGATTTTCCATTTAGCTTTAAGCCGGGCGAGTTACGGGCTTATTATGAGGACTGGAAGATTGTGAAATACAATGAAAATATTGGTGAGCTGCATCGGGTGGATGCGCAGGGCCAACGGATTAAACAGCATTTTGCGACCATGTTAGCGCAAAAGGTCGAATAAGTGCTTTAAGCTGCTGTTAAACTCTTGAATTAAAATGAGAGTGTTCAAAACAAAAAAAGATGTCGTAATGACATCTTTTTTATGCTCAAAAAATCTTAAGCAGCTTTTTTGAACCAAGAGAACCAGCCTTTTTTCTCAGCTTTTACGTCTGCTTGAGCAGCTTCGGCTTTCTCAGCAGCCGCTTCTTTTACTTCAGCAGCAGTTTCAACAGTTGCTTCTTTTGCTTCTGCTACTTCTGTTTTTGCAGCTTCAACTTGTTGTTCTGCGGTTGCTTGTGCAGTTTCTACTTGAGCAGTTGTTTCAGCTTTTACTGTTTCAACTTTCGCTTCAGTTGCTTGTTTTGCATCTGTAGCAGTGGCTTGAGCAGCTTCAACTTTTGCTTGCACAGGCGCAACCGCTTCTGTAGCAACAGTTTGAACTGTAGTGGTTGTAGCAGCAGGTGCTACTTGAGCTTCAGTTGCCATTGCAGATGCAGAAGTTGCTACGATTGCAGTCGCAAGCATTGTTTTAAGCATGTTCATATAAACCCCTTAAGGAAGTAGGAAAAAAGAGGCTTGATCATACACAGATAAAATTTAAGCGATTCATAATTAAGATTTTAATGGTGGAAAAATAAACCAATTTTACAAAGGGATAACATTCTAGTTTAAATAAAAAAGCTCCGAAGAGCTTTAACTAATGACATAAAGCTTTGGTCGAGGTTTAGATTCTTCATATTTAATTAAAGAATCAAATGTTAGTTCATTAAAGTCTTTTTAAGATATACGAATTTCATCGAGCATTTTCTGCTTACTAAATTTTGGATCTGAAGCTAATGTTAAAATTAATTTAGGAAGCATTACGCTTTCATCACGGTGAGTTTCGTTAGGCTCATTAATGTGATAACCTAAGGTATTAATTTTCATAGAGTTACTTCGATAAAACCAATCTGTTATACGTTGCAATTTATGCGATTTATAATTTATAGCCTTTAAACATGTTCGCCATACTTTCTTATAGTCGATCATATTTTCAATCGTTAAATAAGAAGGAACTGTACTTAAAAAACCTTCAGTAGGCATTAAAAATTCTGAAGCAAACTTATCTGCTTCAGTTTCTAAAATGCGATTGTCTACTTCATTGCGGACATATTTATTATGTGTGTGCATAACGGTGTGGCCTAATTCATGCGCACAATCGAATCTTACCCGTTCGGCAGATTTTGTATCATTCAAAAAAATAAACGGTGAGCCTGATTCATCATCAAAAAAAGAAAGGGCATCAATTTCTTTTTTTTGTATAAAAAACCCCGCACTAAGCGGGGTTTATTTTTATCTGAGTATTTAAGAATTAAACACGTTCGATAATGGTCGCAATACCTTGACCCAAACCAATACACATGGTCGCAAGACCAATTTGCGTATCTTGCTGTTCCATCACGTTAAGCAAAGACGTGGTAATACGCGCACCAGAACAACCGAGTGGGTGACCCAACGCAATCGCACCACCGTTATGGTTTACGATGTCCTGTTTGTCATAAATGCCTAAGCCCTTAAGAACAGACAGACCTTGTGCAGCAAAGGCTTCGTTCAATTCAAAAGTCTGAATATCAGAAATGGCAAGGCCAGCACGTTTCAAGGCTTTTTGCGTTGCCGGAACCGGGCCATAACCCATGATTGCAGCATCACAACCTGCAACTGCCATAGAGCGGATCACGGCACGTGGCTTAAGACCTAAGGCTTGTGCACGCTCATAAGACATGAGCAACATTGCAGAAGCACCATCAGACAAGGCTGAAGAGGTTGCCGCAGTCACTGTACCGCCTTTCGGATCGAACACTGGACGTAAAGCACGGAATGATTCGATATTGGCATCCGGACGGATCACTTCATCGATATCACATAGAACTTTATAACCATCAGCGTTGTGACCTTCAATGCCCACAATCTCGTTCTGGAACAGACCATTTTCAGTCGCAGCCCAGGCACGACGATGTGATTCCACACCAAAGGCATCCTGTTCCTCACGGCTAATGCCATTCATGCGACCCAGCATTTCCGCAGTCAAGCCCATCATGTTCGATGCTTTGGCATAATGCTTAGACGCTTCCGGGTTCAGGTCGATACCGTGCATCATGCCAACGTGACCCATGTGCTCGACACCACCAATGATGAAGATATCACCCTGATTGGTGGCAATTTGCGCAGCCGCAGTATGAATCGCCTGCATAGACGAACCACACAAACGGTTCACGGTTTGACCAGCCACAGTTTTCGGCAAGTCTGCCAGTAATGCGATATTACGGGCAATGTTCATCCCTTGTTCCAGAGTCTGGTTGACACAGCCCCAGATCACGTCTTCAACTTCATTCGGGTCGAATTCGTTACGTACCATCAGGGCACGGACAAGTTCAGCAGACAGGCTGTCCGCACGTACATTGCGGAACATACCGTTTTTGGTTTTACCCATTGCTGAACGTACGCCATCGACGATGACAACGTCACGTGGATTTAAAGTAGCCATTCACGTTGCTCCTTAACCGTAGAATTTTTTGTTGTTAGCAGCCATTTCACGCAACATTTCTGGCGCTTCATAAGCTTTACCAAGGTGCGCATACTTATTGCAAAGCGCAACATACTCAGCTACACCGGTTTGATCGATGTAACGGCATGGACCACCACGGAATGGAGGGAAACCGACACCCATGATCATTGCCATATCTGCTTCAGAAGCAGTCGCGACAATGTTGTCTTCCAGGCAACGAACCGTTTCGTTACAGAAAGCCAGCATCATACGGTCAATGATTTCCTGAGCGTCAAATTCACGTTTTTCCACAGTTGCAACAGAGGCCACAAGCTCATATGCAGTTGGATCAACCACTTTGGCTTTTTTGCCTTTACGGTCAAGCTCATACTTGTAGAAACCCACGTCGTTCTTTTGCCCCAGACGTTTGTTCTCATACATGGTTTGAATCGAACCTTTGAAGTCCGGTTTCATACGATCCGGGAAGCCTTCAGCCATCACTTCTGCACCATGCACGCCAGTATCAATACCGACAACGTCCATCAGGTAAGCAGGGCCCATCGGCCAGCCGAATTTTTCCATCACTTTATCAATTTGCTGGAAATCAGCCCCATCTTTAAGCAACAGATCAAACGCACCGAAGTAAGGGAACAATACGCGGTTGACCAGGAAGCCCGGGCAGTCATTCACCACGATTGGTGTTTTACCCATTTTCTGAGCAAGTACCACAGTCGTTGCAATGGCTTCGTCAGAGGTCTTCGCGCCACGGATCACTTCAACCAAAGGCATCATATGTACCGGGTTAAAGAAGTGCATCCCCACGAAGTTCTCAGGACGTTGCAGGCTTTCAGCCAGACGCGTGATCGAAATCGTAGACGTATTTGAAGCAATGATGGTGTTCTCACGTACTGATTTTTCAGTATCAGCAAGTACAGCAGCTTTGATTTTAGGGTTTTCAGTTACCGCTTCAATCACGATATCCACTTCTTTAAACTCTTCCAGGCTTAAAGTCGGACGGATACGTGCAAGCGTTTCACCCATTTTCGCTGGTGTCATTTTTTTGCGTTCAACCTGTTTGGTCAACAGTTTGTTCGCTTCAGACATACCCAATGCAAGCTGTGGATTACCAATATCTTTCATGATGATTGGTGTGCCTTTGCTCGCCGCCTGATAAGCAATACCACCACCCATGATCCCAGCGCCAAGTACCGCCGCCTGGTTCACCGGATGCGCACCTTTTTCGTAGCGCTTCGAGGTTTTTTTCACGATCTGATCGTTCAGGAACAAACCGATCAATGCACCTGCTTGTGGCGTAACTGCAGCTTTGGCAAAGCCTTCAGCTTCAACTTTTAACGCGTCATCACGATGCAGGCTCGCACCGGCCTGTAATGAATCAAGCAGTAATTTTGGCGCCGGATATTGAGCCGGATTGGCTTTGGCCAAAACTATGCCTTTCGATGAGTTAAACGCCATCATCTGTTCAATCGGGCTGAGTTTAACCGGATCCAGTTTTTCCTGACGCTTGGTTCTCCAGTCTAAACGGCCATGAATCGCTTGTTTGACCAGATCAAGTGCAGCATCTTTAAGTTTGTCAGCAGCAACCACCGCATCTACAGCACCGTCTTTTAGTGCAGCAGCAGGCTTTTTCGGGTTGGCCATGGCCATCCATTCTACCGCATTGTCGATACCGATCAGACGGCTTAAACGCACTGTACCACCGAAGCCCGGGAAAATGCCCAGCTTGATTTCAGGCAGACCGACTTGCGCCTGTTCTGACATGACACGGTAGTCACACACCAGACACATTTCAAAACCGCCACCCAGTGCCATGCCATTAATGGCCGCCACTTTAGGAATGTCGAGATCTTCAAAGCTGTTGAAAATTTCATGTACCGGCATCGCCCAGTCAACAATTGCTTGTTCACCCTGAGCAAAGTTATCGCCGAATTCAGTGATATCGGCACCGACAATAAATGTAGATTTGCCTGAAGTGACAATCAGACCTTGAATATCGGCATGGGAGACGGCTTCAATAGCAGCCTTGAAATCTTCAATCGTTGCACGGTTGAATTTGTTAACAGACTCACCTTGTAAGTCAAAGCGGAATTCTGCAATCCCGTCCTCTAGCATTTGGACGGTAATGGCATTGCCAGCGTGGATCATGCCCTGATCTCCTTTATTTTGGAGGACTTCTAAGTTGATGTTGTGAAGCAAATGCGCATATCCCGCGCACTTTTAGACTTCGCTAATCTTACGATAACTATATCCAAAAAGAACATAACAAGTTGTATCAAGCCGTGACGCAAGGGTCATCAATTTTTGCCGAATCGATTCCATCTGCGCTGTATTTTTGTTGCCGTTTTTGACCACAGCCTGAACTAAAGATTCTGTTTCAATTCATTATTTTTTATCGATTAGCCTGATTGATATGGAGCAGGGTGGACAATATTCAAGGGCAGGCTTTGCTGCTATTTGGTCAATTCAGTCAATTATCGCCCTGTGGAACAAGGAAAATCAGGGCTGAATCTCGCTCAGTACAGGGCGTGCAGGCATGTATAGATATTTTCGGATCAGCCTCAATAAAACTGTAGTTGATTGCTTTAGTCGAGGGTTTTCTGAGGATTTCAGCCCCAGCATGCCTATGTTGATGCTAGGCCTGAAATAACAGTGCTTCTGTTGAATATGACCTCTGTCATCTGGCACAGAATTGTTTATGATGATCAGGCACATAGATATGGGGATCTCGATGCAGGTATTTCGTTCCAAAAAAGACTGGTGGCTGGTCGCTTTTCTGATCTGTATGAGTGGCCTGTTACTGCAACTGCTGCTGACCATGCAGGCCAAAGGCACCCTGCAGCAATATCCACTGCACACCGCCATCTACATTCTGACCATTATTATTCTGTGGTGGCCGCTGTGGAGTACGCGCTATATGGTGGAAAATGGAGTGTTGAGCATTAAAAGCCTGTGGTTGAGCTGGCAGATTCCGTTGAGCGCCATCCAGTCCATTCAGCCGACGGATCATTCCATTATTGCACCGGCCTTGTCCTTAAAGCGTCTGCGGATTGACTATAGGGAAGACGGCGTGCAGAAATTTGTATTGGTTTCACCTACAGATCCGACCGCTTTTAGACAGGCAATTCAAGCAAATAAAACGGATAGTGAGTCTGCATGATTTAAGCTTTTGCTTGCTCAGGCAGAACCACAAATTGTCCATCGACACAGTCCAGATGCAGACTGAACTGCTCGGGCTGGCTTAAAAAATACAGCGCCAGAACCGGTTCCAGTTCGGTACGCAGCTTGCGGCCCAAATGCCGGGCGCCGTAACGAATATCATAGCCCTGATAGAAATAGGCTTTGGCTGCATCCGATAAATGTACTTGTCGGTTTTGATGTTGCAGGCGTTTATTGAGTTTTTCCAGTTCAATTTCGACCAGACGTGGCAGGGCATCATGCTGTACCGCCTGATAATGCAGGCTGCGGTCAATCCGGTTTAGAAATTCAGGATCGAATTTACGCTGCATGACTTTTTCAATAATGCGCTGGGTGGGTACATGTTTCAGGCACAGTGCCTGTATTTGCTGTGGCAGGTAGCTGAGTTTTTCCAGATATTGCTGTGCCGCCTGTGCGCCGACATTACTGGTCATAAAGATCATGCAGTTACGGAAATCAATAGTTTTGGTTCCAGCTGTCAGGGTCAATCTGCCAGTATCCAGCACATTCATCAAACCACGAATCACCTCGTTACTGGCTTTTTCCAGTTCATCAAACAGCATGATGCCGGGACGGGTATGGCTGCCGGCAATCGCCGTTTCATCAAACAGGCTGTGACCTTCTTTAGAACCGACATAACCTGGCGGCGCACCGGTGAGTGCCGCGGCATAATGTTCCTGTGCCAGAGTGTTCATGTCAATCCGGCAGAAAGCATCCGGACGACCATAAATCGCTTCGGCAATCAGACGCACGGTTTCAGTTTTACCCACGCCGGTTGGGCCGAGCATCAAGGTGACCGAGAGTGGACGCTCCGGACTGGAGAAATCGGCCTTGACCACATGCAGCATTTTTTCAATTTCATTCAGTGCGGCATCCTGTCCAATCATCCGTCCACGCAGCAATTGCATCACGTGATTCGGCTCGAAATGAAAACGCGGTTTGCCAATCCGGCGATCACGCTCAGAGGGGTGATGGGTGGAGCTGGATGGTTGAACAATATGGATGCCCGATTGCTGCATGGTCATGCGAATCATCTCAAAACTAGACCCTTTGAGCATAGCAAAGTTAAAGGTTGAAATTTAGAGCTTTTAGCAATCAGATCATGCGGAGAAAGCTATAGATTGCAAAGATGGCTGAGCTATAGTTTTAAATTGGGTGTCAAGTTGAGGGGAATTTTGTGTTTTCGCTTGAAAATAACCGAATAATCATCACATATATCTGCAGATTGCATGTAAAAAATAGGCTTTAGGTGAACGAAAACGCACGTCCTCATATCGAGAAAATTCTGGCCAATATGACCAGCCTGCCTGGGGTCTACCGGATGTATGGCAAAGACGGCGAACTGTTGTATGTGGGGAAAGCCAAAAATCTAAAAAACCGGGTCTCCAGCTATTTTGTCAAAACGCTGGATCATCCCAAAACCCAGGCCTTGGTGGCGCGGATTTATGATATTCAGACCTTGGTGGTGCGCTCTGAAACCGAAGCCTTGTTGCTGGAACAGAACCTGATCAAGCTGCATCATCCGCCGTATAACATTATGCTGCGCGATGATAAATCTTATGTCTATATCTTTGTTTCCGCAGATAAACCTTATCCACGACTGGCCAGTGGGCGCGGCAAGGGCAAGCATCAGGTCGGCAAGTTTTTTGGGCCTTATCCGAGTGCCTATACCGCCCGGGATACCTTGGTGGTGCTGCAAAAACTGTTTAATGTGCGTTCCTGTGAAAACAGCTTTTTTGCCAACCGAACCCGTCCTTGTCTGCAATACCAGATCAAGCGCTGTTCTGCGCCCTGTGTCGGATTTATCTCTCCGGAAGACTACAAAGCAGATGTGGATAACTCGATTCGCTTTTTGCAGGGCGATACCAAGGAGCTGAATCAGGAACTGATCGCAAAAATGGAAGCGGCAGCCGAAGCTCTGGAATTTGAAAAAGCCGTGTTCTATCGCGATCGGATGGCACTGTTAAGAGATGTGCAGTCACAGCAGGCAATTTATAAGCTCAAAGGCGAAGCCGATATCCTGTCTATTGCTTATCAGGCCGGGGTGACCTGTGTGCAGATCATGCATGTGCGCAACGGTAAAATGCTCGGCGGAAAAAGCTATTTCCCGGATATGCTCAGTGATGATCTAGGGCAGATGCTTGCCGATTTTATTGCCAATTTCTATTTTCAGGTGGCGGATGAAATTCCGGCCGAGCTGATTGTCAATGTCGAAGTGGCCGATCGCAAGGAACTGGAAGCTGCCTTGTCGCAGCATTTTGACAAGAAAATCCAGATCAAGTCCAAGGTTCGTGAAACCCGCGCGGAATGGCTGGAACTGGCACAAATGAATGTACAGCATGCGATTCAGGGCAAGCTGGCCAATCATTTTGAACTGAATGACCGTTTCCATCAGCTGGAACAGGTGGTCGGCCGCCCGGTGGACCGGATCGAATGTTTTGATATTTCGCATACCATGGGTGAAGACACTATCGCATCTTGTGTGGTATTTGATAGTGGTGGGGTACGTAAACGTGATTATCGTCAGTTTTCCATCCATGATATTCAGGCGGGCGATGACTATGCCGCCATGCGTCAGGCCTTAACCCGTCGCTATAAAAAAGCCATGCTGCCAGATTTACTCCTGATTGATGGCGGCAAGGGGCAACTGCATATGGCGATGGAAGTGATGCAGGAACTGGGACTGGAGGCCTTTATGGTCGGTGTGTCCAAAGGCGAGGGGCGTAAACCCGGTCTGGAAACCCTGCACTTTACCGATGGTCGCAAGATTCAGTTGCCAGAAGATCATAAGGCACTCCATTTGATTCAGCAGGTGCGGGATGAAGCGCATCGCTTTGCGATTACCAAGCACCGCGCCAAACGCGATAAAAAACGCGGTTCATCGGTACTAGAAGTCATTCCGGGCCTTGGGCCAAAACGCCGTCGTGACCTGTTGACCCATTTTGGCGGGATTCAGGGCGTACTGAAAGCCTCAGAAAGAGATCTGCAACTGGTGCCGGGATTGGGTTCAGTCATGGCACGGATGATCTATAAAGTGCTGCATGAATAATTATCAAGCCCAATGCAAGGGCAAAAGAGCACATTGACGCACGGGTCATTGATCATTCACAGCAGAGCAAGCTTGACTCAATATACTGAGGATCAAGACTCACTGAGGGATCAACATGTCTTTGCAGGCGCTTTATGCACAAATTTCCGAACAGGAATGGGTGGAATTTCCATCAGGATGGTTACAGGGGCGCACCCTGTATGGTGGTCTGGCTGCAGCAATGATGATGCAAAAAGCGGTTATTCAGATCAATGATCCGGCCAAACATCTGCTCAGTTGCAGCGTCACCTTTGTTGGGCCGATCCAACAGGCGAAAGTGCGACTAAGTGCTGAAATTTTGCGGGAAGGTAAGTCGGTCACCACCATCGAAGTGCGTCTATGGCAAGACGAGGTAGTACAAAGTATTCTGATTGCCAGTTTTGGTATCTCGCGTGACTCGGAAATTCAGGTGCAGCAAGAAGAACAGGCACCTGACTATGCTGCACCAGAGCAGTTGTTGCAGATTCCTGCTGGTTATGGCCTGCCAGAATGTTATGACCATTTTGAAATCGCCTGGGCGGACGTCAATCTGCCTTGTAGTGCCAGCTCACGTCCGGACTTTGGCGGCTGGTGCCGTTTTCATCCTGAAAAGCATAGCAATCGTGAATTCCTGATCGCTGACCTGATGGCAATTTTCGACATCTGGCCACCTGGTGTACTGCCGATGTTTAAAAGTATGGCACCCGCGAGTAGTCTGACCTGGAGCGTGACTTATGTGCATCCGCTTCAGCATCAACTGCATGATTGGTTTAAATATAAAGTATTTACGGATCATGCTGCGGATGGTTATGCAACCGAGCATGCCTATCTCTGGGATGCAGAAAATCGCCTGATTGCGATGGCAAGACAAACAGTGACGGTGTTTGCCTAGTGACACTGACAGCCAATTCGTATAAAGTGAAGCCTATTAATGATGGATCAAACCTCTAAAAAAGTGTGCATTTTCATCGTACATGAGGGGAACAATTGGCGGTGTCTATGACTACAGGTCGTATCCTGAATATTCCAAATATCTTGACCTTGGCGCGTATCGCTCTTATTCCGGTATTTTTATTGGTGGCTTACTGGCCGCCTGCAATGGGCTTTGAAGCCAACCATTCTGACATGACACGGCATATTATTTTGACCACGATTTTTGTAGTGGCTGCAGTGACGGACTGGTTTGATGGCTATCTGGCTCGAACTTTAAACCAGACCTCTGCTTTTGGCCGTTTTCTCGATCCGGTCGCAGATAAATTGATGGTCGCAGCTGCGCTGATTGTATTGGTGCAATGGCAACCTTCGATGTCGATGGCTTTTGCTGCGATTGTGATTATTTCACGTGAAATTACTGTTTCAGCATTACGTGAATGGATGGCAGAACTGGGTGCACGAACCAATGTTGCAGTATCAACCGTGGGTAAGTACAAAACGGCTTTTCAGATGATTGCGATTACCGTGTTTTTGCTGAACTGGCCACCACTGGAAATGCTGGCCTATGCCTTGTTGTACACAGCAGTCATCCTGACTTTATGGTCGATGTTTATTTATCTGAAAGCGGCTTGGCCCTATTTGAAACAGCCTTAAGCAAAATTAAAAAATAAGCTCCTTGAAAGGGGCTTTTTTTATGCTCCGAAATTATCAAAATTTGATAAATCACAGGCAAAAAAATACCCAGCCTTTGGGGGAAGAACTGGGATGAAATCGGGGTATTTGTTGCTTATTGTTATAGTTATTCAAAGATATCTCATCTTCTTAGAGCTCATTATAAAGAGACCATTTTACAAAATCATATGACTTCTTGTAGCAGATTGTTGTGTTTTGTGATCAGTCTGTATGTAGGATTTACAATCTATAATTTTGATACAAATATGAATGTTTTTCAGCAGGATAGTGGCTGACTATTGGCGGGGGATAGGCTAGGTAAAAATGCTTTTTAATCCTTCAACTTTTGTCTAAAAAGTACAGAATACCGGCCGCCGCCCAATCAAAACCCTGAATTCAAGACATCAATAACTTAGCTTGCTGCTATTACTCTGTTCTTGAAATTTGAAAGCGCTATTGGAAAGAAAGATTTATAATTTCAGAAATGAAAAAGAGCCTCAAAAGAGACTCTTTTAGATTAAAGCCTACGCGCAGCATAGCTGCTTGTCTTGCGTTCGGGTGGAGCAGCGCTCCACTAATCCTCACTCAGGCTTTAGCCCTTCAGCTTTTTCCAAAGTTTCGTCATTGCTAAAGAACTTTTCACGTTGTTCTTCTAGAAACTTTTTCGCGTCCGGTTCAAATACGTTTAAACGCTTTTCATTAATCAGCGTAGTCTGGTGTTTGAGCCATTCCTGCCAAGCCTGTTTAGACACATGGTCAAACAGTTCCTGACCCTTGGGGCCTGGGAAGGGTGCAAAGTCCAGGCCTTCCATTTCTTGTTGATACTTACGGCAAAATACTTGTCGAGACATATCAATACTCCGAATTTAAGCTAAAAAAGTTAAGCGTAAAGATTTTCTAAGCGAGTATAAGCACGGGCAATAGCAGCTTCGACTTGCGCAGGTGCAGTTCCACCAATATGGTTACGTGCATTCACAGATGCTTCAAGTGTTAACGCTTTTTCAAATACATCGGCCTGAATCAGGTCAGAGAACTGTTGAAGTTGCTCAAGTGTCAGCTCAGACAAATCTTTCGACTCTGCAACACCCAGTGCTACAGCTTTACCGACAATTTCGTGCGCATCACGGAATGCAACGCCATTTTTCACCAGGTAATCTGCCAGATCAGTCGCAGTAGAGAAACCACGTAGCGCTGCTTCGCGCATTTCAGCAATGTTTGGAACCAGTGCAGGAATCATGTCGGCAAATGCCATCAATGAACCACGTACCGTATCGATCGCATCGAACAAGGGTTCTTTGTCTTCCTGATTGTCTTTATTGTACGCCAGTGGTTGGCCTTTCATCAGGGTCAGCAGGCTCATCAGGTCGCCATAGACACGGCCGGTTTTACCACGTACCAGTTCAGGCACATCCGGGTTTTTCTTCTGTGGCATGATTGAAGAGCCCGTACAGAAACGATCTGGAATATTCACGAATTTGAACTGAGCAGATGTCCATAGAATCAGTTCTTCGGACATACGAGACAAGTGCATCATAATTAACGATGCAGCAGCATTAAATTCAATTGCAAAGTCACGATCCGATACTGCGTCTAAAGAGTTTTCAGCAACGGCTTCAAAACCTAACAGCTCAGCGGTGTAAGCACGCTCGATCGGATAGGTGGTTCCTGCAAGTGCAGCAGAACCCAGTGGCATACGGTTGACACGTTTACGGCAATCAATTAGACGCTCAGAGTCGCGTACCAGCATTTCAAACCAGGCCATTAAGTGGTGACCAAAAGTCACCGGCTGAGCGGTTTGCAAATGGGTGAAGCCCGGCATGATGGTATCGGTATTTTTAGCCGCCAAGCTTAAAATACCTTTTTGTAATTTTTCGAGTAATTTTAAAATCGCATCAATTTCATCACGTACATAAAGACGAATGTCGGTTGCGACCTGGTCATTACGGCTACGGCCAGTGTGTAATTTCTTGCCTGTGATGCCAATACGCTGAGTCAGGCGCGACTCAATGTTCATGTGCACATCTTCTAGGTCAATGCGCCATTCGAACTTACCTGCTTCAATATCGGCTTGAATGGCAGTCAGACCTTCGATGATGTCATCGCGTTCCTGTGCCGTCAGTACGCCTACTTTGGCCAGCATGGTTGCATGGGCAATCGAGCCTGCAATATCCTGTTTATAAAAACGTTGGTCAAATTGAACAGATGCTGTAAATTCAGCAACAAAAGCATCAGTCGCTTCAGAGAAACGACCACCCCACATACCCGAAGTCTGGGCTTGTGATGGATTAGAGGAATTAGAAGATGTGGTCATGTCGGCTCAATCAGATTAAAAGCAGTAGAACGAAAAAGAGTATAACAAATTCAAAGCCCATTGCCGAAGTCACATCTGCTCAATCTTTCGCATCGATAAACGGGCAAACACAAAGTTCCTATTTTTTTAGCCAGATTGGCAATCTTCGCTATTTGCTGGAACTGTTTGTCGGCGGCAATATTCTGGCCATGATTCTAGCGCTCGCAGAAGCACAGTCGTGGCAAGCTTTAAATGCGATGTATCTGCTGCAATATATGCTGTATATCAACTGGGTACTGTTATGTTTTGCAGCACTGGTGGAATTATTCCATCAGGCCTTTCAGCATATGGGGATTAAGCTGGCGCTCATTTCCGGTTTTTTGCTACTACAGGCCATTGTGGTGCTGACCACCATCAGTCTGAATGTTGTGATACATTTTGGAATGAATTTTAATTTTCAGGGCTTAAACCTGGCAATTGCCCTGGATCAGGTTGGGTTACATCTCAGTTTGGGTGTTTTGCTCGGTATGTTTTGTTTTCGCTACCTGTATTTGCGTGAACAATGGGAACAGCAGCAGCATAGTGAACTGAATGCCCGGATTCAGGCCATGCAAGCGCGGATTCAACCGCATTTTCTGTTCAATAGTATGAACAGTGTGATTAGCCTGATCAGCATCGATCCGGATAAAGCCGAACATATGCTGCTGAATCTGTCCCGCTTATTTCGTGCCAGTTTTCAGGAGTTGAAACTGGTCAGTCTGCAAGAGGAAATTGATCTGTGCCAGCGCTATCTGGAGATTGAGCAGATCCGTTTGGGTGAACGCCTGCAAATCGAATGGAAGTTAGAAAACAAAGACTTATACTCACAAGTACAAATCCCATTATTAACTTTACAACCCTTGTTAGAAAATAGTATTTTCCATGGAGTTGAAAAAATTCTCACAAAGAGTACGATAAGTATATTGGTTGAAATATTGCAAAATCAAATTAATATCATTATTACTAACCCTTATACGCAGGATAATAAAACTTTAAAAAAGGGGCATGGTATTGCAATAGAAAATGTCAGACAGCGTCTGCAAGCTTATTACGGACCCAGTATGACCTTTCAAACCTTTGCCGGCGAAGGGATGTTTACGACGGTAGTGCGATATCAATATAAATAAAAATAAATCAAAGAAATCGCAGTTAGCTTTATCATGTATTTGATCATGTTAACTGGGTAAGGAGGAGCAATGGACATCCTGATTTGTGATGATGAGCCTTTGGCTGTCGAGCGATTATCACGTTTGGTCTCTCAGCTGGGGCATGATGTGGTGGCGACTGCAAGTCATGGTCGTCAAGCGATTGATCTGGCTCACCAATACGAACCCGATGTCATACTATTAGATATTCAAATGCCTGAAATGAATGGTCTCGCTTGTGCGCAGTATTTGCGTCAGCTGGACCCGATGCCGGCAATTATCTTTTGTACGGCCTATGACCAACATGCGCTGGATGCATTTAAATCAAATGCCGAAGGCTACTTGCTTAAACCCGTGATGCAACAGGAATTGGCACAGGTTTTGGAGCACTTAACTAAACTTACCCAAGCTCAGATGAGCCAACTAAAACAAAAAGAAAATATGGACGAAATCAATATCAGCCGCCAGCAGATTGCGGCAAAGACCTATCGTGGTGTCGAATTGGTGCCAGTTGAAAATATCTATTATTTTCTGGCGGATCAGAAATATGTCACTGTACGTCATAAAAACGGCAGTGTACTGATTGATGAAACCTTAAAGGAGCTAGAGCAGGAGTTTGGGAACCAGTTTATCCGGATTCATCGTAATGCCTTGATCTCGGTGAATTATCTGGATGGTCTGGAAGTGGTCAGTTCAGGTCAGTATCAGGTGCGTTGTCGTGAGCTGGACGACCGTTTAGCGGTCAGTCGGCGACATTTGCCATTTTTAAGGGATCGGATTCAAAAGCTATAGCAGGAATCAATGAGAGCATTCAGTTGAAACTTGTATAAATTCACTTGCATTTTAAAGTGAGCAGGTTAAGTTTAGACTATTGTTCTCATTTACTATTATTGAAATTTATGAAGACCCTAAAAATTGCAACTCGACAAAGTCCACTTGCGCTTTGGCAAGCGGAACATATCCGTGCGCGCCTACAAGATTTGCACGCTGGTTTGCAGGTCGAGTTAGTCACTTTTGTTACACAGGGCGATAAAATCCTAGATACGCCGCTGGCCAAAATTGGTGGTAAAGGTCTATTTGTAAAAGAATTAGAAGCTGCTTTACTCGATGGCCGTGCCGATCTGGCCGTACATTCCATGAAGGATGTACCGATGGCATTGCCGGAAGGGCTGAGCCTTGCGGTGATCTGTGAGCGTGAAGATCCACTGGATGCCTTTGTCTCGAATACCTATGCCAGCTTTGATGAATTGCCACAGGGCGCCAAAGTGGGCACTTCCAGTTTGCGCCGTAAAACCCAGATTTTAAAACAGCGTCCTGATCTCGAAATCATTGATTTGCGCGGTAATGTCGGTACACGTTTGTCCAAGCTGGATGCCGGTCAGTATGATGCGATTATTCTGGCCAGTGCCGGTTTGAAACGTTTAGGTCTGGCAGAACGTATTCGTCATACTCTGACTCCTGAAATCAGTCTACCGGCCGTAGGTCAAGGTGCACTGGGGCTGGAATGCCGTACCCATGATCAGGCGGTACTGGACTTGATTCAGCCATTATTACATGCAGAAACGGATGCCTGCGTGCGTGCTGAGCGTGCCTTTAATGCCTATCTGGAAGGCGGATGTCAGGTGCCGATTGCCGGCTATGCCACGCTCCAGAATGATGTGATTTCAATCGAAGGTCGCGTTGGCAGTGTTGATGGAACGGTTTTGCTGCGTGCACAGCACATTGGAAAAATTGCAGAAGCTGAACAGTTAGGGGTGGAATTGGCCAAAAATTTACTCGATCAAGGTGCAGGCGAGTTGCTGAAAGCACTTTATTCAAACTGATGTTACTGATTAATACCCGTCCGAGTGAGCGTGCTGCGGGTTTGACTCAGCAGTTACAGGCAGCGCAGATTTCTGTACTAGAATTGCCTTTGCTGGAATTGCATGCACAGCCTTATTCCGACGAGCTGTTACGCTTGTATCGCCAGCTGGATCAGGCCAAAATCATTGTGGTGGTCAGTCCGACTGCCGCCCAGATTGGCATGCAATATTTACAGCAAGCGGAAATTATCTTATCGCGCTTGGCAGATGTGCAATGGGTGGCGGTGGGTAAAGCCACTGAGCAGGCGCTGGCTGGTTATGGTATTCAAAGTCATGTGCCTGAACTTGAAACTTCGGAAGGCATGTTGCAATTACCCGTGTTAAGGCAACTGCCTGCTGGCTCAGCTGTGGCCTTCTGGCGCGGAGAAGGCGGCCGTCAATTTATGATGGATCATCTGCGCGCAAATAATATCAAAATTTTGAATTTTATTTTATATCGGCGGCAATGCCCCGCAAGCACAGCAATGATTTTGGCAGAAAACCTGGCATTGCTTGAGACGCAGCAGCGCTTTGCCGTGCTAATCAGCAGTGAAGCAAGCTGGTTAAACTGGCTGACATTAATGCAGGATAATTCGGATTTAATGCATCAGGCCCGTTATTTGGTTTTGGGGCCGCGTTTGGCCACTCTTCTTGGGGAATATCAACAACAGCATCAGGCAGGGTTTGAATTTGTGCAAATTGATGATTTAGAGGCGAATACGATCTTGCAAAAAATGAGACTGATACTAGGGAACGCATGAAGAAACTATTTATTGTATTTTTCATTTTGAGTGTGGTGTGGCTCATCAAACTCAGCTATGACCTTTATGTTCTCAATGCAGCGCAGACTGGACTTCATCAAGGTGTTAAACAGTTGCAGCAGCAAAATGCCAATCTCAATGATCAGTTTGTGGCATTAAAACGCCAGTTTACCGCCCAGCAGCAAAATGCAGGCACTCCCTCAGCTCAGGCAGCAGCTGCAGTGCTAACTGCTGACATGCAGAATGATATTGCTCTCGTACAACAGCAGCTGGATCTGATTGAATTTGCACTGCAACAGCAACAATATGCCACCGCCATTGAAAAACTAAACCACCTGCAGAATGAGTTGGATGAGTATGTTTTGGCGCCTGCCTTGGTCAGTAGTCTGCAGCAAGTAATTGCGAAAGATCAGGACATGCTGAAAAAATTCGTCAATAGTCGCTTGGTGCAGCAAAATAAATTAAAAGAAGTATTGATGCAGATGGATGCTGAAATTGAAAAAGAAATTCAGGCTCCGCATCTTCAAAGTTTGGAAACTCAACGCTCTTTCTGGCAGCGCTGGATTCAGATCGAAGCTGCAGAGCAGCCGAGTACTGTATTAATGCAACGGCATCTGGTATTGAAAGAAGCTCAGTTGCGCTTGCTCATTGCACAAAATACGTTGCAGCAAGATCAATCTGTCGCCTTTCAGCAAGCGTTGAATGCGGTGATTGATGTCTTGGAGCAATTACCGGATGCACGTAGTCAGTACTGGATTCAGCAGTTGCATCAAATCAAGGCCACACCGGTCACTCCGACGCCTTTATTAAATACACGCACCTTAGTTGGCTAATTGCTTATGAAACAGATTTTGCTGGCCTATTTATTTATCTGCCTACTGGGTATAGCGGGGCTGAGCATCCTGAGTTATGGGCATGGGGCCGGCTATGTCTATTTATATTGGCGTGAGTGGCAGTTACAAACTAGCCTGTGGTTTTTGGCGGCCTCACTGGTCACGTTCAGTTTTTTGATCCATTGCCTCTGGTACGCGATCAAACAGTATCGCAGCCGTGAACAGCGTAAAAATGAAACCGTATTTAGTTTTGCCCATTTACATCCTTATGAACAACTGGCTGTAATCTGGTTATTAAATGCAGCTCAGGATCAACGGGATTTTATTCAGCAGTCTTTTAGCAAGTCGGGCTTACTCAAACATATTATTGATGCACGATTATCTTGGGGGCAACAGCAATATACAGATGCCTTGACTGCTTTAAATCAGTCTAACCCGATGGCATTTGAGTTGGCAGAATTGCAGCGAATTGAAATTTATTTATCGCAACAGCACGGTGAGCAAGCACTGACCCATTTAGAATTTTTAAATCAGCATGAATTATCACCATGGTTAATACAGGTGAAACCAGCCTATGAACATCGACTCACCACATTATGGGGTGTATTTGCCCTACAGTTTCCCTGGTTATATTTACGCTCGACTAAATATGGACATTTAGAACAAGAAGTAAAAAAAATATGGCTTGAACAATTATTATTGGCCTATGATCAAGCCACACAAGATGATTTAATTTATTTACAACAGCGTTATTTAGATTTAAAAAAGCAAGTATTTGATCGTGACTATACAGTCAAGTTATTATGGTTGAAATTATTATTCAGAATACCTGAAATGAGTGCCGAACATGAAACAATGGCAATTCATTTATTAGAGCAACAATTTAATCAGGACGTATTTTATTTGTGGTTTCAACAGCAATTGTTACGGCAGAATCCGGATTATGATCATATTGCACAGCAGATTTCGCATTGGGAAACCAAGTATCCGGCATTACCGATTTTGAGTTTTGCAAAATGGCATGTGTTACAGGCCACCGGTTATACAGAGGAAGCCCAGCATTTGCTTGACTTATATCCTGATGATATTCGTATGAGTTATTTGAGAATTAAAGCGGCCTTACAAGACCGTGAAGACTTGCTCCAGCAGTTAAATGCAGTATTTGAATCCAATGTAAACTTTATCGAAATTAAAATTTGAGAATCATCATGTCAGAATTACAACAATATCCAGTGGTTTATGCACAGAGCGTGGCATGGGGAGACATGGATGCATTGGGTCATGTGAATAATGCCATGTATTATCGTTACATAGAAAATGCACGTCTGGCTTATCTGGATGCATTGGATTTACTGAATGAATCGGTCTCTACGGTGGTCTCTTCAAATCAGTGCCGTTATTTAAAACCGGTGGTTTTTCCAGATCATTTAAAAATTGCAGCACGTATTGAAGAGATTCGAAATAGTGCATTCCGCATGCATTATTTATTATGGAGTGAAAAACAGCAAAGTATAGTAGCAACTTCTGAAGCGGTTATTGTTTGTATTGATCAAAAAACCCTGCAGAAAACTCAAATTCCAGAACATATCCGAAAGAAAATCGAAGCACTTGAATTAACAGCCGGACATGAAATCTAAAAAATGAATTGATTATTTAATTTTGTCATTATTTCTAAACTTTATTGTTATTGATTTAAATATTTATATTGAATGTTTTATTTAATATAAATATGATGGGGTATTATTTAACAAAACAAATAATATTATTTAATCGGAGAGCATTATGCCAGATATTACTCATTTATCAGTAGAAGAGTTAAAGCGTTTACAAGCCGAAGCAGAATCACTGATTGCTTCAAAAAAAGACCAAGAGATCGAAGATGCTTATCAGCAAATCTTGGCCGTTGCTGACAAAGTAGGTATGACGGTTGAACAGTTACTTGAATTTGGCGCGTCTAAACGCAAGAAATCATCACGTAAATCGGTAGAGCCACGTTATCGTAGCAAAAGCAACCCAGATGACACCTGGACGGGTCGTGGCAAGCAGCCGCGCTGGTTGGTGGCAGAGCTGGACAAAGGTGCCAAGCTTGAAGATTTCTTGATCTAAGCCTCGATTTGATCTCGTCATTAGGCTGTCATACAGACAGTCTAAGATTGCTGAACCAAGCATGATTGCTTGGTTTTTTTATATCTATGAATTGGCGTTGGGAAAAAAGTGTGCATAATGTGTCTGTATAAGGAAAACATTATAAATGGGGATTTAGACTTGAGATATTGGTCGTGGTGGGATGAGCAATAAACCTAAAACTTTAAGATGGTTCATCCTTGCTCTTGTGGCGTTTTTTGTCTTTGTGATCCTGCAAGTGCCAGCTGCCTGGTTGATTTCAAAATTTTATAAAAATAATCAGGCCTTGCACAATGTAAACGGGAATATCTGGCAGGGCAGTGCTGACTGGAAAAAAGGTAATTTGCGGGGCAGCCTGAACTGGAAAGTACGGCCATTGGACTTGCTGTTGCTGAGAGTTGGGGCAGATGTTGAATTGCATAGCGGCAATACTCAGCTTTCAGGGGTCATGGGCTATGGGCTGAATAAAGCCTTGATCGTCAAAAATCTTGAGGGTCAGCTCGCGCCGGAAACCTTAAAAAAAGTGGCAGACTGGCAATGGCCAGCGACTGCTATTCAGTTTAAAGAGGTGGATTTTAAATATAAACAGGAACAAGGCTTCAGTCAGGTGACCGGGCAAATGCAATGGGCGGGTGGTGAGCTGATTTATAGCTTTGCCCAGCGTCAGGAACGTATGAATGTACCGGCCATGACCGGACAACTGGCAGATGAGAGCGGACAGCTCTTACTCGACGTTCGGGATAACCGAGAGCAACGTATGCTGAATATCAAGCTTGATCCCAGTCTGATGCTCGATATCCAGCTTACCCAGCGCTTTTTAATGAATGCACCCTCCTATGAAGGTAAAGCTGGCCTGGATACTTATGTGATTAGTACCCGCCAACCCCTAATGGGAGGCTTGAACTAATGGCCATTTCTCTTGGCGATCTAAAAAATATCGATCTGAAACAGGCCAATCGTGTTGCGCCTGTCGTGTTGCTGTTGTTGATTCTATATTTATGCTGGAAACTGGCGGCCATGTTCTGGTTGCTGATTGCACCACCTCAAGCTATGCAGCTGGATCGGGTGGAACTGGGTTCACAACAGGCGCAAATCCCCAATATCAGTGCATTTTCGCTGTTTCAGGAAAGTGGACAAATAGTAGCAGGAGCAGAAGCTGCCAATATTCTTTTGCAAGGCGTGGTGGTTGCCAGTCCAAGCTATAACTCTTCTGCGGTGCTGAAAGTCAATGATCAGGTGGAACGTTATCGCGTTGGAGAAATGCTGGGCAACAGTGGTTTTGAGCTGGCCGAGGTCTATTGGGATCGGGTCATTCTGCGCAGAGCAACCGGTGCCACTCAGGAAGTGTTATTCAAGGGTCTGGAAAATGGCTTGAATCAGCCGATCGTGCCGGAAACTCCAGCATCTAATACGATGTCTGTTCCATCTTCGGCTATGAATAGCGTAGCTGAAGCACAAAATCTGCCTTCAGCGCAAAATGAAATCGGTCGGGCAATCCAGCAGATGCAGGAAAACAAGGATCAGTATTTACAGAATATGGGGGTCAGTGCGTCGGACGGAGGCTTTGAAATCACTTCCCGGACACCAGCTGCACTGCGTAATCGACTCGGTTTAAGACCGGGAGATCGGATTTTATCTTTAAACGGTCAGACGCTATCGCAGGGGCAAACCGAGGCGCAATTACTGGAACAGGCTCGACGTGAAGGTCAGGTCAAACTCGAAATAAAACGTGGTGATCAGACGATGACCATACAACAAGATTTGAAGTGATGTGTCATCACGCATAGGGTTAGGAAACACAAAAGTTTATGGCTTTATTTAATAATAATCGATCAGCATGGGCATGCTGTGTGGCCGCCCCGCTCGTAGCAATGATCAGTACGGCGGGTTATGCGCAAACCTGGAAAATCAACCTGCGGGATGCTGACCTCACCGCATTCATTAATGAAGTGGCTGACATTACCGGCAAGAACTTCGCAGTCGATCCGCGGGTGCGTGGTAATGTTACTGTTATTTCCAATAAAGCACTGAATAAAAATGAAGTCTATGACCTGTTTTTAGGTGTGCTCAATGTCAATGGTGTGGTGGCGATTCCTTCGGGCAATACCATCAAGCTGGTACCGGACAGCAATGTCAAAAGCTCGGGCATTCCCTATGATGCCAGAAGCCGTGCCAGTGGTGACCAGATCGTGACTCGGGTATTGTGGCTGGAAAATACCAATCCGAATGATCTGATTCCAGCACTGCGCCCTTTGATGCCGCAATTTGCCCATCTTGCAGCAGTGCCGGGCACCAATGCGCTGATCGTGTCGGATCGGGCCAATAATATTTATCAGCTGGAAACCATCATTCGTAATCTGGATGGCACCGGTCAAAATGATATGGAAGCGGTCAGTCTGCAATCGAGTCAGGCCGAGGAAATGATCGAGCTGATCGAGTCCATGACAGCCACGGGTGCAGCCAAAGATGTGCGTGGTTCGCGGGTACGTGTCATTGCAGATACCCGCACCAACCGGATTATTATTAAAGGTGATCCGACAACGCGTAAGCGGCTGCGTCAAATGATTGAAACCCTGGATGTGCCGGCGGCAGACCGTCTGGGCGGCTTGAAAGTCTTTCGTTTGAAATATGCCAGTGCCAAGAATCTGGCAGAGATCTTGCAGGGACTGGTGACAGGGCAGGCGGTGAACAGTAGTTCAAATTCTACTGGTACGTCTTCGGGTTCATCTTCCCTGAGTTCGAATAACAGTTTAAGCAATAACAACAGTAGCAACACCAGCGGAAATAATACTTCCTCCGCTATTCAGTTGAATACCGGCATGAACGCCGAGCAGGGTGGAATTAGCAGCTTTAGCGCAAACGGGGTGAGTATTATTGCCGATGCCACGCAAAACTCTTTGGTGGTTAAGGCCGATCCGCAATTGATGCGGGAAATCGAATCAGCAATTAATCAGCTGGATATTCGCCGTCAACAGGTACTGATTGAAGCTGCCATTATCGAAGTAGAAGGTACAGATGCCGATCAGCTTGGGGTGCAATGGGCCTTGGGAGATATCAGTAGCGGTATTGGGCTGATTAACTTTGATAATTTTGGTACCAGTCTAAAAAATGTGGCAGCCGGCTATCTCACCGGCGGTGGTGCAGGTGCTGCAAGTACCGTGGGAGCTGGGACTTCGTTGGTGCTCGGCGATTATCGTGAAGGCAGTGATGGTTCACGCCGTCTGTATGGTGCGCTGATTCAGGCCTTAAAAGAAAGCACCAAGTCCAATCTGTTGTCTACGCCATCCATTGTGACTATGGACAACGAAGAAGCCTATATTGTGGTCGGTGAAAACGTACCCTTTGTGACAGGTTCGGTTTCAACTGGCGCTGCTGGGGTGGCCAATCCCTATACCACGATTGAACGTAAAGATGTCGGGGTCACTTTAAAAGTGGTGCCGCATATTGGTGAAGATGGTACGGTGCGTCTGGAAGTGGAGCAGGAAGTATCGGCTGTTAATCGGGATCGTGGACAAGCGCAGGATCTGGTAACCAGCAAGCGTGCGATTAAAACTTCGATTCTGGCCGAAAATGGGCAAACCATTGTGCTGGGTGGTCTGATTTCGGATAACACCAGTTATGGCCGTCAGGCAGTTCCGGGTCTGGGCGCAATCCCTGGTCTTGGGCGTTTATTCCGTTCTGAAGGTAAATCTAATCAGAAACGTAATCTGCTGATCTTCATCCATCCAACGATTGTGGGTGATAAAAATGAGGTCAGTAAACTGACCCAGCAACGTTATAGCCAACTGTATAGTCTGCAACTGGCCCTGGATGCTGATGGTAATTTTGCCAAGCTGCCGGAACAGGTCGGTGATGTCTATCAACAGCGTATTCCGGTTTCGAAAACACCTTTACAAAATTCGTCTTATCAAACTGTGCCGACGGCTCCAGTGCCGACTCAGCCAGCTGCTGTGGTAGTCACGCCTGTCGCGATTGAGCCTGTGTTGCAGTCACAACCCGGACAACACGTCGAAAAGCGTAAAAATACCGTGACCACCACAACACTTAGACCGAAAAGCTAAGTGATGTAGCATGAACAAACAGCATGTTATGATAATGTCAAAGAGAAAAGAGAAGTAAATTCATGACTTGGAAAATACACGCGATTACAGGTGACTTGACAGGGCAAGAGATTAGCATTGACCGTGATATGCTGGTGGGACGTCATCAGGCCGCAGACATTGTGTTGCAGGCCGCAGAGATCTCGCGCAAACATGCTGCTTTCTTGCTCAAAGATGATGCGCTCTGGGTACAGGACTTAGGATCATCGAATGGCACTTTCGTCAATGATGTGCAGATTGCACAGGAAACGTTATTAAAACAGGATGATATCGTTCAGTTTGCCAGCCTGAAATTTTCCGTGTTGGCGCCTGTGGCTGCGGTAGAAGTTCCAGCAGAAATAGAAGCCACGGCAGAAAAAGTCGTGGCACAGGTTGAAGTGACTGAACCAACGCCAGCACAACAAATGAATGAGCAGGGTATACCGGAACTGACACAGCGAGATGCCTCAGTCCAGCTGACCCGAGATGGCATGCCAACCCATGTCGGGATTCCAAAACCAGCGCCGATTCCTGAAGGCGTCGATCTTGCTGCAGTGAAACCAGAACCTACGCCAATGCCGGTTGAGCAGCCTGTGTCACGGGTAGAGCAGGAAAAAGAAACCCAGAAAAATGTGTCTGTTGGTTTGATTTCAGTGATTGTATTGATTATTTTGGCAATTATGGCTTGGGTAATGTTTAAATAAGCCGATGATTGGTTACAATCAAGGCATGCACAGCGCATGCCTTTTTTGTGGCTGCGAATAATATAAAAGAGGGTCGGGATGTCTATTGCACAATTAGAACAGCGTGAACTGATCTTGTTTGATCTGGATGGTACTTTGGTTGATTCGGCGCATGACCTGTATCGTGCCATGAATATGAGCCTGAATGTGTTGCAATTGCCTTTGGTCACGGAAGAGCAGGTTCGTACCTGGGTGGGCAAGGGCACCTCGATATTTTGTGAAAGTGTATTGCTACATCTGGTCGGTGAAGTTACACCCGCACAGCATCAGGAGCTGCTGAATACTTTTCTGGATATTTATAATGTTGATCCTTGTGTCGACACGGTTCCATTTCCCGGAATTCTGAAGTTTCTCGACTGGGCCAAAGCGCAGGGCAAAACCCTGATCTGCGTCACCAATAAGCCGGAGCTTCCTGCTTGTGCTATTTTAGAGACATTGGATATGGCACATTATTTTGCCGAGACCATTGGTGGCGACCGTTTTAGCGAGCGTAAACCGCATCCGCGTCAATTATTACACTGTGTCGAACAGTATGGTGTAACGAAAGAACAGGTGTTACTGATCGGGGATTCTTCCAATGATGTGGAGGCCGCACGTCGCGCCGGGATTGATTGTATTGTGGTGAGCTACGGCTATAATCACGGTGAAAATATAGCAGACTGTCATCCTCAAGAAATTGTAGATGATCTACGTGAATTGCTTGCTTAATTAGGGTGTTAGGAAAATAAAATGAATAGTGATCAGGTTTTTCGATGGCGTCGCTCAGTTCAAGTCTATTTATACACTGAGTAAACCCAATTTAAAGAGAAAAACCGCATGACCACACAAGCACAATTCCAGCAACTTGCTGCACAAGGCTATAACCTGATTCCAGTGTACCGTCAGCGTCTGGCCGATACGGATACCCCACTTTCTATTTTCGCGCGTCTTAAGCAGCATCAGCAGGCTTATCTGTTTGAATCTGTCGAAGGTGGAGAAAACTGGGCACGCTATTCGATTATTGGGCTGGGCGAATCTACGGTATTTTCCTGTAATGCCGGTGAACTGACGGTACAGCATGCGGACGGCTCGATTGAAAAGCAGCACTGTGCAGATCCTTTTCACTATATTCGTGACTTTCAGGCTCAGTTTAAAGTGCCGACCCAACAGGACTTACCTGCATTGCCAAGCTTCACTGGCGGTCTGGTGGGCTACTTTGGTTATGATGCCGTGCGTTATATTGAACCCAAACTCAAAAATGTGCCTGAAGCAGATCCGGTTGGCTTGCCTGATATCTGGATGATGTTGTCTAAAACTGTCATTGTCTTTGACAATTTAAAAGATACCTTATTTCTGATTGTGCATGTCGATGCAGCTGACCCGATTGCTTATGAAAAAGCACATGAACAATTAAATGAATTAGAAAATATTCTGGCAACACCGATTAGCCTGAAAGCTGAAAAACATAGTCCACCACATTTTGAATCTCTAACCGGACATGACAACTTTATTGCCTCGGTTGAAAAGGTCAAAGAATATATTCGTGCCGGCGATGTGATGCAGGTGGTGCCAGGGCATCGCATGGTGTCAGATTTCGATGGTGATCCTTTGCAGGTCTATCGTGCGCTACGTCATCTGAATCCTTCGCCGTATCTGTTTCTGGTACAAGGGCAAACCTTGGAAAACAATACACCGTTCCATATTGTCGGTTCTTCACCAGAAATTTTATCGCGTTTGGAAAATGGCATTGCCACAGTGCGTCCTTTAGCAGGCACACGACCACGTGGCAAAACCAAGGAAGAAGATCTGGCCCTTGAGCAAGACTTGCTCTCTGATGAAAAAGAAATTGCCGAACATGTCATGCTGATTGACTTGGGGCGCAATGACGTCGGACGCATTGCAAAAATTGGTAAAGTTCAAGTGACTGATCAAATGGTGATCGAACGTTATTCGCATGTCATGCATATTGTCTCGAATGTACAGGGTGAAGTGCGTGACGATGTCGATGCCTTGGATGTTTTCAAGGCAACTTTCCCTGCCGGTACGCTTTCAGGTGCACCAAAAATTCGTGCCATGGAAATTATTGACGAAGTTGAGCCGGTAAAACGCGGAATTTTTGGTGGCGCTGTCGGTTATTTAGGCTGGCATGGTGAAATGGACATGTCGATTGCGATTCGTACCTGTGTGATCCGTGAAAATAAGGTCTATGTTCAGGCCGGAGCAGGGCTGGTTGCCGACTCAAATCCCGAATCTGAATGGAATGAAACCCAAATAAAAGCTCGCGCAGTGATCAAAGCGGTTGAATTATCATCAAATGGTTTGATTTTATGAGTTTTTGGGGTTTTTTTTGAAAAAAACACTTGCATGGTTTGTGAGTTTTGCTAAACTGCACACCGTTCCGATACGAAACGTACGAAACACTAAGAAACGCCGGCATAGCTCAGTTGGTAGAGCAACTGACTTGTAATCAGTAGGTCCACAGTTCGAATCCGTGTGCCGGCACCATCTTAGAGAGTTTCAAGAGTTGAGTAAAGAACAGCACTGATGTAAGTGTAAAATGGTGAGGTTCCCGAGCGGTCAAAGGGGGCGGACTGTAACTCCGCTACGAAAGTTTCGAAGGTTCGAATCCTTCCCTCACCACCAATTTTAATACTTCAATAAGTGGTTTGTACCAACATCGTGCGGGAGTAGCTCAGTTGGTAGAGCGGTAGCCTTCCAAGCTGCATGTCGCGAGTTCGACCCTCGTCTCCCGCTCCATTGAAGTGCTAATATTTGCTCTTATAGCTCAGTGGTAGAGCACTCCCTTGGTAAGGGAGAGGTCTCGAGTTCAAATCTCGATAAGAGCTCCAGATTACAGTTTAGCAATTTTTATTGCACAATATTCCAGAAGCAGGCTATTTAGTCTGCTTTTCAAGTATTTGGTATTTGGTTTTTTAAAACGACATGTCGGAACTGGGTTTTACTCAGAATTGTGTTCGACGTAAACGAGGAGTATTAACATGGCTAAGGCTAAGTTTGAACGTAATAAGCCACACGTTAACGTGGGCACAATTGGTCACGTCGACCATGGTAAAACAACTTTAACAGCTGCGATTGCAACTGTATGTGCGAAAC